>NZ_JBIBEB010000010.1:0-170707 GCF_042902325.1 Pseudomonas sp. NPDC012596
CTTGGACGAGGCGAAAACCGCGTCCAAGCCTCAAATGTGTAAACCATGTCCCCGGTTTACTATGTAAACGATGTCTCCGGTCGTACACCCGCGAATGGGCCGCATGGCGGCCCCAGCTGTTTCAACCTTTGATCACTTCCTGCAACCGCAACCACAGTTTCTCGGCATGCTCACGCTCGGTGGGCAGCGCGCCTACCGACACCCGCACCATCCACCGCCCATTCAAGGTCGCCGGCGTGACATACGCGTCACCCGAAGCGTTGAGCCGCTCCGCCCAGCCCTTGGTATGCGCATCCAGCGCTTCCCCTTCCAGCCCCGCAGGCCGATGCTGAATGCACAACGTTTGCAGCTGAACCGGCGCCAAAAGCACCCACTCTGCCGCCCCCTCGACCTGCTCGGCCAGCCAGCGGGCATTGTCCAGGTCACGACGCAGTCGTTGCTGCAACGCCTCTACCCCCTCGCTACGCAACATGAACCACAACTTCAAGGCCCGGAAACGGCGGCCCAGCGGAATGCCCCAGTCACGCAGGTTCTTCACCTCGCCATCCACCGCCGACTGCAGGTAGCTGGGATTGGTACTCATCACCCGGATCAAGTGCTGCGGGTCGCGCACGTAGTAGATCGAGCAATCGAAGGCCACGCCCAACCACTTATGCGCGTTGACCACTACCGAATCGGCCAGCTCGATGCCGTCCCACATCCAGCGGCACTCGGGCAGGATCATCGCCGAACCGGCCATGGCCGAGTCGACGTGCAGCCACAGCCCCTGGGCCTGGGCGATTTCGCCGATCGGGCGCAGTGGGTCCAGCGCCGTCGTGGTCGTGGTGCCGGTGGTGGCGACCACCGCGCAGGGCTGGTTGCCGGCGGCAATGTCCTGCTCGATGGCGGCCTGCAGCGCGTCCGGGCACATGGCGAATTGCTCGTCCGTGGCAATCAGGCGGATGTTCGCCCGGCCGAAGCCGGCCAGCAGAGCCGCCTTGTCTACCGAGCTGTGGGCGTGGGCGCTGACATATACGATCAGCGGTTTAGCCTCTGCCTGCAGGCCACCGCGCACCAGCGCGTAATCGCTGGTGCGTTCACGGGCACTGATGAGCGCCACCAAGGTACTGGTGGAGGCGGTGTCCTGGATTACCCCGCTCCACTGTGCAGACAGGCCCAGCAGCTGGCGCAGCCAATCGAGGGTCGTTTCCTCCAGTTCGCTCAGCGCTGGGCTGGATTGCCACGACAGGCCGAGTACCCCCAGCCCGGTGCTGAGGAAATCGCCGAGCACTGACGACAAGGTGCCGTTGGAGGGGAAGTAGCCGTAGAAGTCCGGGTGCTGCCAGTGCGACAGGCCAGGCATGACCAGCGTGTTGACGTCATCGAGAATTGCTTCGAACGGCTCGCCCTGCTGCGGGGCACCTGCCGGCAAGGCGGCCTTCAGGTAGCCGGGTTCGACTTGGGCCATGACCGGGCGCTCGCCGACTGTCTGGCGGTAGTCGGCGATCAGGTCGATCAGTTGGTGGCCGTACTGGCGAAATTGTTCTGGGGTCACGCGCGGTCTCCTGTAGGCGGGCTTGTGGCCACAGTCTAGGCGCCTGCTACCCGCCGAATAACCCCGCTTCGCGCATACCTGCTATGGCAAACCCGCATGCCCGCCCTGCACACCAAATTGCGATTGGCGCCACAGCTCGAACACCCGGTTGCGCAGCCAGCGGTGCTCGGCCGACGCCTGCAGGCGCTGGTGCCATACCACCCAATAGCGCTGGGTGTGCTCGACAAAGCCCAGCGGCCGCCAGGCCAGGTCATTCAGGCGGCACAGCTGGCGGGCGATGTGCTCTGGCACGGTGGCCAGCGCCTGGCTGTTGGCGATCACCTGCACGGTGGCGGAAAAGAACGGCACCTCCAAGCTGACCCGACGCTGCAGGCCCTGGGCGCGCAGGTGGCGGTCGATGAAACTATCCTTGTCGCCACCGCCGGAGATGCGCACGTGCTTGAAGGCCAGGTAATCGCCCTGGCTCAGGGCTTCACAGCCTGCCAGCGGGTGCTCCCGTCGCATCAGGCATACCGCACGGTCTTCGCCGAGCAGGCGACCGTGCAGGTTGGGCGGCGACTCGTCGAACAGGGTGGTGGCGAGGTCGATCTCGCCACTGGCGAGCAAGGCGTACTGGCCCGCCTGCCAGGTGCGGTATTCGATGCAGACGCCGGGGGCTTCCTGCTCCAGCGCGGCCACGAGCAGCGGCAGCATGTGTTCGGCAACATAATCGGAAGCCGCCAGGCAGAAGCGCCGCTCGCAGCGGGCCGGGTCGAAGGCGGCGGGTTGGCGCAGGGCCTGGAGTTCCTCGAGCACCTGGCGCAGCGGTTCGACCAGGGCTTCGGCGTATTCGCTGAGCACGTAACCGCGGCCTTGGCGTACCAGCAGCGGGTCGTCGAAGCCTTCGCGCAGGTGAGCGAGTTGCCGGCTCAGGGCCGACTGGCTGACGCCCAGGCGCTCGGCGGCGTGGCTGAGGTTCTTGAGCTGCAGCAGGCAATCGAGGGTGCGCAGGTGGGCGAGGCTCAGGGAGGCGAAGGTTGGGTTCATGCAGGCATCCCTGTATTGCACTGGCTGACCCAATCGCCGGCAAGCCGGCTCCCACAGGGCCCCCGCTATGCTTGAGCGCTGCGGGGTACCTGTGGGAGCCGGCTTGCCGGCGATTGGGCGGCAAAGCGGCCCCGGCGTTTAGTCGGTCAAACCCACATAGACGTTCTGCACGTCATCGTTCTCGTCGATCGCCTCCAGGAACGCCTCGACCTCAGCCAGTGCTTCAGCACTCAGGCTGGCAGCGCTCACCGGGTTTTTCGGGGTGTAACCGATTTTCGCCGCAGTGACGGTAAAGCCGTGCTCTGGCAGGGCCTTCTGCACAGCATCGAGGTCGGTGGTGTCGGTGATGAACAGGGTCGAGCCCTCTTCTTCACCTTCTTCGAAGTCCTGAGCACCTGCTTCGATTGCCGCCATTTCTGGATCGGCATCGGCGCTTGCCGGGGTAGCTTCGATCAGGCCGACGTGGTTGAAGTCCCACGCCACCGAACCGCTGGCACCCAGCTGGCCCTTGCGGAACAGCACACGAATTTGCGCAACGGTGCGGTTTACGTTGTCGGTCAGGCACTCGACGATCAGCGGCACCTGGTGCGGCGCGAAGCCTTCGTAGCTCACCGCGTGGTACTGCACGGCATCGCCGTCCAGGCCAGCACCCTTGCGGATCGCACGGTCCAGGGTCTCGCGGGTCATCGAGGCCTTCTTGGCCTGCACGATGGCCAGGCGCAGGCGCGGGTTCATGTCGGGATCGGCGCCCGACTTGGCTGCGATCTGGATTTCCTTGGACAGCTTGCCCATGATCTTGCCCTTGGCATTGGCAGCTGTTTCTCTATGTTTGGCTTTCCACTGTGCGCCCATGTCGACTCTCTTGTTTCAGCGGCCGGTTCAGGAAGCGACCGGCCAAAAGTGGGAGCAGTTTATACGCCCTCGCGCCTGTGATCGACAAGAAATCTCACGCCTTGTCGGCCTTGCCCGCAGCCGCCGCGAAGCGCGCCAGGCGCACGTCCAGGTGGCGCGGCCGCAGCCCGCGGTCTTCGGCCCGCTCCTTGCGGCGGATGGCGTTGCGCACCATCAGCGACCCCAGGTAACGGATCGGCTCCGGCGGGAACAGCCCGAGCGGGCCCTTGACCAGCGGCGAGCGGCTCCATGGGTTGTCCAGGCCCAGCGCCAGCGACGATAGGATCTGGCCGCCCATGTGGCACGGCCCTACCCCACTGCCGGAGTAGCCAAAGCCGTAAAACACATTGCCCTGCCCGTCCAGCCGGCCAAAGAACGGCAAGCCTGTCACCGAGCGGTCCGACGGGCCGTTCCAGCTGGCCGCCAGCGGCACATCGGCCAATGCCGGGAAAAACTCACCCAGGGTTTCGCGCAGCAGCGGCCGGTATGGCGAGGGCTGGTCGAACACCGGCAGCATGCGCCCGCCATAGGCGAAGGTGTTGCCGCCTTTGCCGAGCATCAGGCGCCCATCGGAGGTGTTGTGGTAGTAGTGCACGAAGATCCGCGAGTCGAGCACGCTGATGCCGTTGTTCAGGCCAATCTCGCGCAACAGCTCGGGGCACGGCTCGGTGATGACCATGTCGCTGGAGACGATCGCCACACTGCGCTCGAACTGCGGGAAGGCGCGTGCCATCCAGGCATTCAGGCCCAGCACCACGCGGTCGGCGCGCACCGTGCCATGGGCCGTGCGCACCTGCACCGGCGCGCCGTGCTCAAGGCCGGTCATCGCGGTACCTTCATGAATACGCACCCCGCGCTGCAGCGCTACGCGGCGCAGGCCGCGCACCAGCCGCCCGGGCTGCACGGTGGCAGCCGCGGGTGAGAACCAGCCTTCCAGGTGCCGCGCCGAACCTGCCAGGCGCTGCACCTCGTCCAGCGCCAGGCGCTCGAACGAATTGATCCCCTTCTGCGCCAGCGCCGCGATCACCGCATCGGTGGCACCGACCTGCGCTTGGTTGGTGGCGGTATACAGGGTGCCGTCCAGGCGGTAATCGCAGTCGATGCCATTGGCGGCGCAAAACTCGCCGATGGCGCCGATGCTGCGCTCTGACTCACGCACCAGGCGCACCGCTTCGGCCGCCCCGAACAAGCGTTCAAGGGTGAAATACTTGGCCGACCAGGACAACGCACAGCCGCCATTGCGCCCGCTGGCACCCGCGCCGCAGATGTCGGCCTCGATCAGCAGCACGTCCAGTGCCGGCACTGCCTCCTTGAGCATCAGCGCGGTCCACAGGCCAGTGTAGCCACCGCCGACGATGCACACGTCGCAGCGGGCATCGCCGTGCAGTGGCGGGCACACCGCGTCCTGTTCCGAAGCCAGGGCCTGTTGCAGCCAGAAGGGTCTCATTCGCTCGCGTTCCTTTAAGTGCGCAGTGGCTTGATCGCCATGCTGGTATTGGGTGCCACGTCATTGGCCTGGGCGACGCTGGCCGGGCGGCTGTTCCAGTGCGGCAGCAGCACCAGGGCCGAGAACAACGCGCAGCCAGCGAACACGATGAACACCGTGACGCTGTCGAAGTAGCCGGGCAGCAAGCCGCCGAGCACCGCGCCTACCGAACCGCAGCCGTTGACGAAACCGGCTGCCGTAGCGCCGGCCTTGGCCGTGCCGAAATCGATCGCCGCCGCACCGCTGATCATCGAGTCCGGCCCGTACAGGGTCAGGCCCATGACGAACAGCAGGCCCACTACCATGACGATGCTGCCGGACTGCATGGCGGCCATGAACAGCGCCAAGGTCACGGTCAGCAGCAGCAGGCTGATCACGCAGGCCGGCATACGCCGGGCGCCGAACAGCTTGTCCGAGGCCAGGCCGATGATGATCGGGCCCAGCAAGCCGGCCAGCTCGAAGGCGGTGGGGATGATCGCCGCGCCCACCTTGCCCACCGAGGGCATCTGCTCGAAGACGATCACCGGGCCCCACAGCAGGATGGCGTAGCGCGCCGGCTTGAGCAGGAAGTACGCCAGGCCCAGGGTGAGCACCGTGCGGTTGCGCAGGATCTCGCGCAGCGGCGCCCAGACGCTACATAGGTTGCCGGCCGGGGCCATGCTCTGCGGCTCGGGCTCAACTGCTGGCAACCCGACGTCCTCGGGTTTGTTGCGCTGCAGGAAGAAGAACAGCACCGCCACCGCGGCCACGACCACGGCACTGGAGAAGAACGCCGCGTGCCAGGTACCGACCAGGGTATAGGCCCACCAGCCGGCAAACGGCGAGGCGACCAGGCCACCGAAGGCGTAGCACGAACTCCACAACCCCAACACCCGCCCGCGCTGCGAGGCCGGGAAGAAGCTGCCGATGTTCTTGCACAGCCCGGCCCAGCCGGTGGACTGCGCCAGGCCCTGGATCAGCATGCAGGTTGCGAAAATCGGGAAGGTCGCATAGCTGCCCATCACTACCGCCGCTACTGCCGAAATCAGCAGCCCGCCCAGCACCACCACGCGCGGGCCGAAGCGGTCGGCAAGCATGCCCCAGGTGAACTGGCCCACGGCGTAGGCAGCCAGGTAGATGGCGTCGAGGTTGGCCATGGCGGCCTTGTCGAGCATGAATGTCGGGTCTTCACCGATACCGAGCTTGGCGACCGAAAACGCCTTGCGGGTGAAGTAGAAGGCGGCGTAGGCCAGCCAGGTAATAGCGAAAATCTGGATACGCCAGCGTTTGAACGCGGCTAGGGATTGGTTCATGTTGACTCTGACCTCTTGCTCAAGTGTGCCGGCAGATTGTTAAAAAACGCCTGTCTTGTTCTTGTGTTGCGCACTGCATGACGTGGGCTCGTCATTGGTCAGATGGCGCACTTGCATGCGCCATGGCCCGGGGCCGCTTGGGCGGTGTTGGGTTGAGAGCTATGGAAACAGTTGCAGACTGATAAATAAAATCGATTTATCGTATTACACACATAAGCTCAGCTTGTTACTGGAGTCGTCATGTCGGTGTCCCATGCTCAATTGAAGGCCTTCCACGCGGTGGCCGTGCACGGCAGCTTCACCCGCGCCGCGCAAAAACTGTTTCTCACCCAGCCGGCGGTGTCTGACCAGGTGCGCAAGCTTGAGGAGCGCTTTGGCGTATTGCTGTTCCAACGCAACAAACGTTCGGTGCAATTGACCGACCTCGGTGAACGGCTGCTGGGCATCAGCCAACGCCTGTTCGCCTGCGAAGCCGAAGCCCAGGAACTGTTGCACGACTCCCGTGCCCTGCACACCGGCAGCCTGGTGCTGGCGGTGGATGCGCCAGTGCACGTGCTGCCCCAGATCGCGCGCTTTTGCCAGCGCTACCCGGGCGTCCAGGTCAAGGTCGAGACCGGCAACACTGATGAATCCCTGGCCCGGCTGTTCAGTTACCAGGCCGACCTCGCCCTGCTGGGGCGCGATGTGGATGACGAGCGTCTGTACTGCGTACCCTTGCGCCGCGACCCGATGGTGGCGTTCGTTTCGCACAGCCATCCTTGGGCCAGCCGGGGCTCGATCAGCCTGGCAGACCTGGACGACACACCGCTGGTGCTGCGCGAACCGGGCTCGGTGACGCGGCAGACGCTAGAGGAAGAGATGCAGCGTGCCGGGCTACGGATTCGCCCGGCGATCCAGGTTGAGGGCCGCGAGGCTGCGCGCGAGGCCGTGGTGGTGGGGATTGGCGTGGGGGTGGTGTCGGCGGCCGAGTTCGGCGCGGATGCCCGGGTGTGTGCGCTGCCAATTGTCGATTGCCAACGGCACCTGACCGAGACGCTGGTGTGCCTGACCGAGCAGCGGACGCGGCGGGTGGTGGCGACGTTTTTGCAGATGGTCCAGGAGGAATTGTAAGAGCGGCGGTGCGGCGATCCGACTTGCCCGCGAAGCGGCCAGCACTGCCAACACAGGTATGCTGGGAATATCCCAACCTCAGATGCGCACCCCATGCTCTCTCGCCTAGCCGCCGACGCCCTGGTCCTGCTACACCTGGCCTTCATCCTGCTGGTGCTGTTCGGTGGCCTGCTGGTGCTCAGATGGCGCCCCGCCCTGCTCGTCCACCTGCCCGCCCTGGCCTGGGGCCTGGCGGTGGAGGGCCTGCACCTGGAGTGCCCGCTGACCGACTGGGAAAACCGCATGCGCTTCGCCGCAGGCGATGCCGGCTACCACGGCGGCTTCGTCGAGCACTACATCTGGCCGCTGATCTACCCGGCCGGGCTGACGCCGCAGATCCAATGGCTGCTGGGCGGCGTCGTGCTGCTGGTCAACCTCGGCGTCTACGGTTACGTGATCTGGCGCTGGCGTCGCAACTAGCGGGTAGCAATCACGAACAGCCGCGGGAACGGCAGCAGCACCTTGCCATCGGTGGCCGGCGGGTAGTCGTGCTGCATGGCCTGCAGGTACATCTGCAGGAAGTCCGCCTGCTCATCTTCGTCCAGCCTGGCCAGATACGGCCGCAGGGCCGAGCCCTTGAACCACTCCACCACTGCCTCGGCGCCGCCCGGCAGCGGGTGGTGATAAGTGGTGCGCCACACATCCACCCGCGTGCACAGCGGGCTGAGCAGGTCGTAGTAGAACGCCGCGTTATGCCGCGGCGGCAAGCTGAAGTCGGCAAACTTGTCGGCCCAGCGGCCGCGACCGGCTATCTCGCGCAGTTGCCGGTGGGCCGGTTCGTCGAGGTTGTCCGGGGTTTGCACGGCCAGGCTTCCCCCTTCGCTTAGCTGGCGCACCAGGTGCGGGTACAGCGAGCCGTGGTCGGGCACCCACTGCAGCGAGGCATTGGCGAGGATCAGGTCTTGCGCTTCGGGCGCGGTCCAGCTGGCGATATCGGCGATGTCGCAGCGCACCCGCGGGATACGCAGGCGCTGCCGCGCACGCGCCTTGTCGATCATGTCCGGGTCGCTGTCCAGCGCAGTCACCTGGGCATCCGGGTGGCGCTGCAGCAGCACCTCGGTGGAATTGCCCGGGCCACAGCCCAGGTCGGTGGCATGGCGCACGGGGCGCGGCGGCACAGCGGCCAGCAAATCGCGCACGGCGCGCGTGCGTTCATCTTCGAACAGGGAATACTGGGTGGCGGACCAGGCCATGGGGGGCTCCTTTTGGCGGGCAATGTGCTCAGCATAAGCCATGTGCCAGCCATCAGGGGCCGTTTGCCACAATCAGAAATCCCAGCGCGTGGTCACCATGACGTTGCGCGGCTCACCGTAGTAGCCGCTGTAGAACGTGGTATCCAGCGCACTCAGGTACTTCTTGTCGAACAGGTTGTTGACGTTGAGGGTGCTCGAGAGCTGCTCGGTGAACTGGTAGCGCCCCATCAGGTTGAACACCGCGAACTGCCCTTGGCTGGCCTTGACCGTCTTGCCCAGGTCCACCGGCGCCGCCGTGAAGTGGGTGCCGCTCTGCCAGTTCATGCCGCCACCTACGGTCAGCCGCTCCAGCTCGCCCGGTAGGCGGTAGGTGGTCCACAGCTTGACCATGTTGGCCGGCGATACCGTGTTCACCCGCTCACCATCAGCGTCCTTGGTGATGCTGTGGTTGTAACTGGCGCTCAGGTTCCAACCTGGTTGCAACTCGCCGGTGGCTTCTACTTCGAAGCCGCGAGTGGTGGCGCCGGAAATCGCCCGATAGGCCGAGGTGGTGGTGCCGGGCACGACTTTGCCCGGGTCGACTTCGGCCAGGTTGTCCTGCTTGATCTCGAAGGCGGCAATGCTGGTGTCGAGGCGCCCGCCGAAGTATGCACTTTTCAGGCCGACCTCGTAGTTGTCCCCCTCACGCGGGTCGAGGGTACTGCCGGTGGCATCACGCACCGTCTGCGGTTTGAAGATGCTGGTATAGCTGGCGTAGACCGAGTGGATATCGTTGAGGTCATAGACGATGCCGGCATAGGGCGTGACCACCCCGCTCTCACGGTTGGCTGTAACCCGGTTCAACGCAGGGCTGACCACGTATTCGAGATCGTAACGGTAACGGTAGTTGCTGACGCGGGTGCCGAGTATTACCGACAGGTCATCGGTAGGCCGTAATCGAGTGGCCAGGTAGGTGCCGGTCTGATAAATGCTGGTATCACCGTCGTACAGCTTGCCGACGCCGGTGTTTGGCTCGGTGGTGTAGTTATCCCAGGTGAAGAAGTTGACGCGATTGCCTTCGATCGACGTACCGCGCAACGGGTCGTGGTGATTCTCATAACGGGAGAAGTTGTAACCCAGTACCAGCTCATGTTCACGGCCAAAGGCCTGGAACGGCCCTTTGAGCTGGGCATCGACGCCGACCTGTTTCTGCCAGGTGCTGCCCGCACCGCCATACAAGCGCACGCCCTGCCCGGTCTGCTTGTCAGGGAAGCCCCAACTGGCGGTGGCCAGGCGGTAGTCCTCGCGATTGATGTACATCTGGTTGACGGCAACGCGCAGGCTCCAGTCATGGCCCAGTTGCTGCTCGAGGCTGGCGAAGGTATTCAGCACGTCCTGCGGGTTGCTGCTCCAGCGCGCAGCGCTGTTGGTCGAGCGCGAAAAATCGGTCTGCTCGCCGTTGCTGTAGAACAGTGGAAACGCCACAGATGACGAACCCTGGGGCTCGTTCTTCTGGTAGTCGGCGCCCACGGTGAGCAAGGTGGTGTCGCTCAGGTCGGCTTCGAGGATGCCGTAGAACACCTGTTTTTCCTGGTGATAGTGGTCGACGAAGCTGTCGCTCTGCTGGTAGGCCGCGACCATCCGCCCACGCACATTGCCCGTTGGTGTCAGCGGCCCGGAAAGATCGACTTCGGTACGGTATTTGTTCCACGAGCCCAGCCCGGCACTGACATGCCCCCTGAATTCTGCAGTCGGGCGTTTGCGTACCAAATTGATGGTGGCCGACGGATCGCCGGCGCCGGTCAGCAGGCCGGTTGCACCGCGCAGCACTTCAACGTGGTCGTAAACGGCCATGTCGGCCAGGCTCTGGGCCGACACCTGGCTGACGATGTCGAGGGTGGTCGGGATACCGTCGAACTGGAAATTATCAACCGAATACCCCCGCGAATAAATATTGAAGCGCTCGCTGCCCAGGCTCTGCACCGACAAGCCGGGTGTTTGTTGCAACACCTCGGTCAGGCCGTTGAGGCCCTGATCGTCCATACGTTGACGGGTGACCACACTGATGGACTGCGGCGTTTCGCGCAGCGAGAGGTCCAGGCCGGTACCGCTGCGGGTCGAACCCAGGGTATAGGCACCGCTACCCTCCGTGCTGTTGCCGAACAACTGGCCGTCGACGTTGGTGGCGCCAAGCTCCAGCGCAGTGCCGCTGGCAGCGCTGCCGATCAAGTAGCCGTCACCGGCACGCTGCACCTGCAGTGTGCTACCCGTCAGCAGCCGCTGCAGGGCCTGCTCGACGGTCATACGCCCTTGTACGGCACGGGCCTGGAGGGCTTCAGCGGCGTCGGTGGCAAACAGGATGCGCGTGCCCGTCTGCCGCGCCAGTTCATTGAGCGAGCGGTCCAGGCGTTGCGCCGGGATATCAACGGTGAAGGTGGCATCCTGCGCCTGCACGACAGCACTGGCCATCAGGCATCCGACCAACAGCGCCAACGGTGAAAAAGCGTTGTTCATGTGTTCCCCATACCAACGATTCGAGTGACTTCATGGGGATGGCGGTTGGCCATGGAGAAAAGTTGATGTGCATTTGCAAATAATTATTGGTTGCCTGTGCTGGCCCTAGCGCCGGCAAGCCGGCTCTCATAGACTAAACGCTAACTTACTGATTTGGCGGGGATCCTGTAGGAGCGGCTTCAGCCGCGAACACCGGCGAAGCCGGTGCCATCCACCGCGGCGCCTGCTTCGCGGCTGAAGCCGCTCCTACAGTAACCGGCTTGCCGGCATGGGGCCGGTACAGGCGATCAATCTTTCCGGCCGATTGTCAGACCGCCGTCGACACCGCGCACCGTGGTCACCGGCAACACGGCCGGCAACTGCTCGAGCAATGCCCGCACCTGCCGACTATCGAACTCACCCGACAGCCGCAGCCCGCCGGTACGCTCATCCGCCAACCGCAACGGCTGTTCACTGTAGCGCTGCAAGTCGACGACCGCTTCGCGCAGCGGCGTGCCATCGAAGCGCAGCACCGACTGCCGCCAGCCGTCCAGGGCTACGCTGTCCACCTGCTGCACTTCACTCAACTCGGCAACCGTAGCCAGCACCTGCTGGTTAGCCTGCAGCGGCTGCACCTCCCCGCGACCGTTACTGACTTCGACCTCCCCTTGCAGCACCCCCACCTGCACCCCGCGCACATCGCTGCGTACATCGAACACTGTACCGATGTCGCGCACGCTTACGCCCTGGCTACGCACAATGAACGGCGCATCGGCATGCACCACAATGAACCTGGCCTGCCCATCCACCAGCTCCAGCTGACGGCTGCGCAGGCGGCGCTCTATACGCAGGTGGCTGCCGGAATCGAGCAGCACCTGGCTGCCATCGGCCAGTTGGATTTCACGCTGCGCGCCAATGGCCACCTGCACCTGCTCGGTGCGCCAAGCCGGGTCCAGCCACCACACAGTACCTGCCAGCAGCAAGGCCAGGGCGGTCGAGCCTGCGGCCTTGCGCCCTTTGCGCTGCCGCGCGGTCATGGCTTTGGCCTCGGCCAGCAGCACCTCGCGTGAAGCCACTCGCTCGCGCAACGCTGCGCTGAAGGGCTCCAGCAGGTCGGCCTGCCGTTTCGCGGCTGTTTTGTCCTGGCTCATGCCTGGGCCTCGCCACGCAGGCGGCGCGCGGGCTCCCAACGGCTGATGATGGCGCGCATTGCGCGGTTGAAGTGCTGGGTCACCATGTTGGTCGAGATCTCCAGTTCCTCGGCAATGTCACGCTGGGCCATGCCGTGGATGCGGTGCAGCAGGAACACCTGACGCTGGCGCGACGGCAGCGCTTCGATGATCGCCAGCAAGGCATGCAATTGCTGCTCGAAATCCAATGCCTGTGCGCCGTCCCAGGTATCCAGCGCAGGCTCTTCAGTGCTGGCGGTAGCCAGGTGTGCGGCGCGAATCGACTCGGCGCGGACGCGGTCGATGGCACGGTTGAAGGTGACCTTGCGCAGAAAAGCCAAGGGCAACGACACCCGTTCGCGGGGAGGCTTGTCGAGGATCTGCAGGTATACGTCGTGGACCAGATCACGGGCAAAATGACGATCGCGAAAACGCTGCCTGATGAACTTGACCAGGTCGTCGTAATGCAGTGCCAGGGTGTCGAGCAATTGCTGATTGGGCGGGGTATCGGACATGACAGCACAAACGTCCAGGTGATAATGCTTCGCATTGTAGTGTGAGATTACCCGTGTTGTCTTCACCGGCATCAGGGCCGGAACTGACTGGCTATCCTTCGAGTCAGTTCAACTATGCGCATGCCCATGAAAACATTCCTGGCCCTCGCCCTGCTGGCCCTGATCGCCGCCGCCGCCCTCCTCGGCTCGCCGTGGATGAACGGGCGCTTTCACATGCCTTCAGACAAAACCCCGGCCCAGCAACGCGAAACGGCCGGGTTCCCAAGGGAGCCGGCCGTTTCGAAGCAGCACTAGTGCTTAGTGTTGCTTGGCGCTACGAACCTGATGCACCACACCCATGGCCACCACGATGGCCGCGGCGATGCCGGTGGAGATCACCAGGATCTGGTAGTCAGGCATGAAGGCCATGGTGACCAGCGCGGCGACGATGAAGGCGATCACCAGGTAGGTGAGCCACGGGAACAGCCACATCTTCAGACGTACTTCCTTGCCCTCGGCGATCAGCTTGCGGCGCATGCGCAACTGCGAGAAGGCGATCACCAGGTACACCAGCAGGGCGATCATGCCGGTGGTGTTCATCAGGGTGTCCAGCACGTCTTTCGGGCGCAGGGTTTCGCTGAAGTTGATCAGCGCGCAAACCACGGCCACCGCGCACGAACCGATGATGGCGTACACCGGTACGCCGGTGCCGGCGCGGGTGATTTTGAAGAACGACGGTGCATCGCCACGCTGGGCCAGCGAGAACAGCATGCGCGAAGCGGTGTAATGGCCGGAGATCAGGCAGCTGCTCACCGAGGTCAGTACCACGAAGTTCATCAGCAGCTCGGCATACGGCACGCCCAGCAGTTCCAGGGTACGGCGGTAGGCGCCATAGCCGGAGACGCCAAGCTGCGGGTCGTTCCACGGTACCAGGCAGACGATCAGGAAGATCGAACCGACGTAGAACAGGCACACACGCCATACCACCGAGTTGGTGGCCTTGACGATCTGGGTGGCCGGGTCTTTGGCTTCGGAAGCCGCGATGGTGACGATTTCGGCGCCGAGGAAGGCGAACATCACCCCAAGCAACGCACCAATGACCGTGGTAATGCCATTGGGCATGAAGCCTTCGGCGGTCAGGTGGGTGATGCCCCGCACTTCACCGAACTGCCAGACGTTCATGACCGCCGCGGTACACACGATCAGGAAGCAGACAATCGCAATCACCTTGATCAGCGCGAACCAGAATTCGAACTCACCGTAGTGCTTGACGTTGAAGAAGTTCACGGTGATCAGCAACAGGGTCGTGGCCAGCACGAACACGTTGACGCTCACGTCCGGGAAGAAACCATGCAGGATCTTGCCCGCCACGTACGCTTCCCAGGCCATCAGGATGACCCAGTACCACCAGTACAGCCAGCCGATGGTGAAACCGGCCCAACGGCCAATCGCGCGGTCGGCGTAGGTGGAGAACGAGCCGGTGTCGGGCGAGGACGTCGCCATCTCACCGAGCATGCGCATGATCAGTACCACCAGGATGCCGCCGGCAAGGTAGGCCAGGACAGCAGCCGGGCCGGCGCTGTGGATCACGCTGCCGGAACCGACGAACAAGGCGCCGCCGATAACCCCGGCGATCGACATCATCGTCAGGTGGCGCGACTTGAGCGAGGCACTGAGCTTGCTCTCGTGCTCACCTTTCGCGGTGGTGGTTGTGGATGTTGCTCCCATCAGTTGTGTACCCCGTGCTTCTTTTTATCCAAGGAAATGCGTGAAGCCATGATGGCGATCGGCTTCACCTGTACATCAGCGCTAATGCGGGCAGGAAGGTGTGCGCAAACACACGCAGGCCATCCCTGGCGGCCTGCTTGCACACCCGAAGGTTTGCCCTTCGGGCGAACTGAACATGCTTTATCTGGCGATATCTGACACCTAATGTAAAAATGTCCGACAGATAGAGCCATGCACAGTGGCATGAATCTCGCACTGCACTGTACAGGCCGCCAATGCAATACACCCTGCAGGCGCCAGGCGATACGCACCCTCAAGGCCCCCGAATGCTCGAATTACATCCAGACTCCTCAACCCCGTTGGTCAACCAGATCATCGACGGGCTGCGCGAGCTGATCGACAACCAGACCCTCAAGCCAGGCGCCAAGGTCCCGTCGATCCGCGCGTTCGCCGCGACCTATTCGGTGAGCACCTTCACCGTGGTCGAGGCTTACGATCGCCTGGTGGCTCAGGGGCTGCTGGTGAGCAAGGGCAATGCCGGGTTCTTCGTCAACCGCGCGGTGGCCGAGTTGCTGGACACGCACACCGCCGAGGCCGACGCCAGTCGACCATCGTTCAACTCCGAATGGTACCTGCAGCAGATCTTCGAAACCCGCCAACTGCCGTTCAAGCCAGGTTGTGGCTGGCTGCCCAACGACTGGATGTACGAAGAAGGCCTGCGCCGTGGTTTGCGCCAGGTGGCCGGCAGCCCGCTGGAGCTTTCCGGCTACGGCGACCCCATGGGCCTGCCGGAGCTGCGCGCGCTGACTGCGCAGAACCTGCAGCAAGAGTTGTCGATCGTCGCCAATACGGCGCAGTTGATGCTGACCCACGGCGCCAGCCAGGCACTCGACCTCGCCGTGCGCACGCTGGTGCGCCCAGGTGACGTGGTGCTGGTGGACGACCCCGGTTACCCCAACCTGATGAGCATCCTGCGTACCCAGGGCGCCACCCTGATCGGCGTGCCGCGCACCCCGAACGGCTACGACCTCAACCATTTGGAGCAACTGCTGGCGCATCACCGCCCGACCGCCTTTTTCACCCAGCCGCACCTGCACAGCCCGACCTGCTCGCGTACCCCGCTGCCGCAGCTGCACCGCCTGCTGCAACTGGCCAGCCAGCACGGCTTCCGGCTGGTGGAGAACAACCTGTACGCCGACATGGTCGCCGAGCCGCAGCCGTGCCTGGCCAGCCTCGACCATCTGCAGCAGGTGGTGTATGTGGGCAGCTATTCCAAGAGCATCTCGCCCAACGTACGGGTCGGTTACCTGCTGGCCAACCCGGCGCTTTCGCAGAAGCTGTTGCACCTGAAGATGCGCTCGGGCCTGACCACCTCGCAGGTGATGGAGCGCGTGGTGTACGCCGCGATCATCGACGGCCGCTGGCGCAAGCACCTCAAACGCCTGCGCCAGCGCCTGGCCGAGGCGCACCAGGAAGTTGGCCGCCACCTGCATCGTCTCGGCTTCGAGCTGTTCACCGAGTCGGACGAAGGCATGTACATCTGGACCCGCCACCCGGCCATCCCCGACAGCGCCGCGCTGCTGGACGATGCGCTGGAGAAAGGCATCATGCTCGGGCCCGGGCAGTTGTTCATGGTGGATGCCAAGCCGACCGGGTGGATGCGGTTCAATGTGGCGTTCAGTACGGACCCGGCGATGTGGGAGTTGCTGGAGAAGGTGTTGGTGAAGCATGTGCGGCGAGGTGGAATATAGGGGGCGGTGCTTCTGAGAAGGGGCTCGCTACAGGCGCTGAATATCTAACGGCATGCATGGGGACGAACGTTTCACCTGTAATAGCATTTACAGAATTCGCATTACCCCCTAGCTTCTATTGAAGTCCAGCGCCATGAGATGGATAAATTTACTCATCACGCATTAATTCCATGTTACTCCTCATCTATTGACCCTACAGCATTCATCACTCCATACCTGACCACCAGGAAAGAGAGATGATCGCCCGGATAACCTTGACACGCCCAGAGCTCGATGAACTCTATTCCAACGTACCTTTTGATTATAACTTTGAAGCATTGCTCGCATGGAACAGTCCATTTTCGGCCCCTATCGTTCCGCCAGACATAACAGCACTTACTAATGAAGCGCTTTTTGATAATGCCAAGGCGCTAGCGCAAGATATAATCAACAGAGTCGAAGCGAGCTGCCCACCCGACACGCCTGGTTTTGATGACTATCTTGAAGCACATTACTTAGCTATTGAACAAAGACACTCCAAAAACCTTAACAAACTGTACGCAAAAAAAGCCTTCACACTTATTCTTTACAACACAATCAAGAGGCAAGCAGGCCGCTACACCGACCTATATTCAGGATCACACATCTACACCCCAGACGATCTAAACCCGGCGGAACGCTTTTTTCACCAAGTACAGACACACTTCGGCATTGATAGTGACTTCTGGATTATTGAGCAAGACATTTACCAACTCGTGACCAGCATCACCGCAGCACAAGTCGAAATCGTACTTACGCGCTGCCTGAAAAAGACCCAGATAGAGCTAGAAAAACATCACCACGAAGCAATAACAGCCTTAGCAAACCGAAATCAGCAAAACCTTCAGAGCAATTCGATCACCTTTTCACTGAACCCCACCATTCAACTAGGCACAACCCAAGGCCCTATAACATTAACACACCGTTTCGAATTCAAACTGCGATACGAAGGGCTTAAACTCCTCAAAATGGCCCAAGCCGCAGCATTACGAATTTTCAGATTGGGTATTGGCGGAGTCTTTTACTCACCTGAATTAGGGAACGCTGATCTGTATCATGACTCGGCTCTGAGCATCCCGGCGGAGCTGCTAATTCCTGACTTACCCGATAACATTCAAGAGCTTGCAGCAACCCAAGGTTCTCTGGATTCCCCGCTTCGAATCCACACCGAACTCGACGCCTACATTCTTTCAAGACACCTGAAGACAGCAAACGCAGGTAATCAGATACCCGTGCGCGCCCTCATCTATGATGAAGCGAGCAATAGCTACGTCTCGGTCCCATCAAGGGACTTCCCGATACGGCTTACATTCCCCATACATGCCGCTACTGATTTCTCGACTACATCTCCAGGCATACCAGTCGTGCCCAGCCCATATGAGGGTGTGAATCTCGACACCCCCTTTGGAGCGTCGACACCGTTCCCCGCAATCGAACCTCAAAACCCCAAAGATTGTATCTACTGCTTCCCGGCAGAGTCTGGCCTGCCGCCGTTATATATCGTATTCAATTCGCCGTACCCTGGCGCTACGACGGTAGGCACCTACAGCGGCAGGGCCTACAATCCGGATAAAGCGGGAGGGCCTGTCGAACGCCTGGATTGGCGAGATGCCACGTTCACCCAAGCGGGAGTCGACCTTGTGAAATTACACATAAGCCGCTTCGATCCATCTGACGCTAATGTCGTCATGATTGATCGGCTTGAAAAAATCTTACACGGGAAGATAGAACCTACTGACATAGACAAGCGATTTATCACCCATGAACTGAGGGAACTTGAGCGCTTTCGTGCCCTCGGAATCGCTGATAGAATTCTGCCAATTGATGATGGAGAGGCGTGGAACAACACTCACGCCGCCACTTTAGAAGACTACCAACTTAGCTCAGAAGCCGAACTGCTATATACCCCCAAGGCTTTGGAAGCTGAATTGAAACAACTTCAACGAGATTACCAATGAACACTATCGACCACATAGTACAAAACGAGGAACCTAAGGATGTCATTTTGTTCCTTACTAGAGGCGCCAGCATCTCTCACCCGCAACTAGACAGATTATATGAGCGTAATAAATGGGTCTTTCTTGGCAACTGCCTCGGCCTGATAGACCTGATAAAAAAAATGCGTTCGGATGGACTAATAGAACAAAAAGGCGGCGGGTATTCGAAAGGGCCCAAATGGACCCCCCCCCAATTCCTTCTTGAGAAAAAATACAAACTCAACCAACCTTGAGTGCGACCACTTATGGATGCGACTGCCCTGTATCTAACCAGTGTAATTGGGCAGCTAGACGTCACAACAGGGTGCCGACTGCATCATCAGATGCTGCCGGCACCTTGTATTTATTGCCAACCTGCTTTATCTGCAAAAAACGCCCGCGCATTCGCCTCCAGACTTTCCAGGTGATACCCCCCTTCCTGCACAATCACACACGGCAACCGCAACGCCCGAATCCGCTCACCCAACGCCGCAAACCCTTCGGTCGTCACCGCCACCTTGCTTTGCGGGTCGAGTTCGTAGATATCGAACCCCAGCGACAACACCAGTACCTCGGCGCCAAAGTCCTTCACCGCACTCAGCGCAATCTCCAGCTGGCTCATGAAGTCCGCCTCGCTGGCGCCATGGGCCATCGGTAGGTTGAGGTTGTAGCCCTCCCCCGCGCCGCTGCCGCGTTCGTCCTCGAACCCGGCAACGCCTGGATAGAAATTGGTCGGGTCGCCATGGGTGGAGACGTACAGGACATCGTTGCGCTCGTAGAAGATCTCCTGAATGCCCTGCCCGTGGTGCATGTCGGTGTCAAGGATGGCCACCCGGCGGTAGCCGCTGCGCAGGGCCTGGGCGGCGACGGCGGCGTTGTTGATGTAGCAGAAGCCGCCGGCGGCATCGAAGCGTGCATGGTGACCCGGTGGGCGGCACAGGGCGTAGGCGGCGGGCTCGCCGTCGAGGATGGCCTTGGCGGCAGCCACGGCGCTCTGTGCCGACCAGTAGGCCGAGTGCCAGGTGTGCTCGCCCACCGGGCAGCTGCCGTCGGCCAGGTAGCGGCCGGCCTGGGCGAGGATGCCGCGCAGTGCGTTGGGTTCACGGACGAAGATGTTCGACATGACTTCGTCGCCCCAGTCTTCGGGTACTTCTTTCCAGCGCGCATGGGCTTCTTCGAGGAACGCCAGGTAGGCTTCGCCGTGCACGGCCTTGAGCGGGTCGAGGCCGGCGTCGGCAGGTTGGCGGATGTCGAAGCCGAGGCTCTTGGCGGCCTGCAGCAGGCGCTGGGCGCGCTCGGGGACTTCCTGCGGGGTGCGCATGGCGCCGCGCGAGTAGTAGCTGCGCGGGTGGTGCAGCAGTTGTTGGGGGTGGAAGTAGCAACGCATCAGGCTTCTCCTTCTGCACGGCCGGCGCGGGCCAGCACGGCGTTGAGCAATACATCGACGCCCTGGCGAGCGTCCTCGGGCAGTACGTCTTCGGCCTCGTTGTGGCTCAGGCCACCGACGCAGGGGATGAACACCATGGCCGTCGGGCAGTAACGGGCAAGCAGAATGGCGTCGTGGCCGGCGCCGCTGACGATGGATTGCTGGGCATAGCCAAGGCCATCCACCGCCTGCTGCACGGCCGCCACGCAGTCGGCGTCGAACGGCGTCGCCGGGCTCACCCAGTGGCGGTCGATGCGCACCTGCAAGCCGC
Organism: Pseudomonas sp. NPDC012596; assembly: GCF_042902325.1. Classification (NCBI taxonomy): domain Bacteria; kingdom Pseudomonadati; phylum Pseudomonadota; class Gammaproteobacteria; order Pseudomonadales; family Pseudomonadaceae; genus Pseudomonas; species Pseudomonas sp. NPDC012596. The sequence goes on from NZ_JBIBEB010000010.1 coordinate 19,877, forward strand.
GCTGGGTGGCGATGGCCTGCAGTTTCTGGCCGAGGTCGCGCTCCATGGCTTCGATGGCTTCATCGCGGTGGTGGCGCAGGTCGACGGTAAAGCGCAGCACACCGGGGATGGTGTTGCGCGAGGACTTGGCGATCGACAGTTCACCCACGGTGGTCAGGCCTTCGGGGGCAAAGTCGGCGGCCAATTGTTCGACGGCCTGGATCATCCGCGCGGCGCCGTACAGGGCGTCCTTGCGCAGCGGCATCGGCGTGGTGCCGGCGTGCGCCGCCATGCCTTCGACGGTCACGTCCAGCCAGCGGATGGCCTGGCCACCGCTGACCACACCGATGGCCTTGGCGTTGTCTTCCAGAATCGGGCCTTGCTCGATATGCGCTTCGAAGTAGGCATCGACCTCGCCGCCCAACGGGCGCTGGCCGGCGTAACCGGTGCGTTTCAGCTCATCCGCCACGCTGATGCCGTCGGCATCGCGGATGTCCCAGGCCTGGTCCAGCGCGAGGGTGCCGGTGAACACCGCCGAGCCGAACATGGCCGGGGTGAAGCGGGCGCCCTCCTCGTTGGTCCAGACGGCGATTTCCAGCGGTTTGCGGGTCTGGATGTTCAGGTCGTTGAGGCGGCGCACGACCTCAAGGCCCGCCAGCACACCGTAGACGCCATCGAAGCGGCCGCCCTCGGGCTGGGTGTCGAGGTGGCTGCCCATCATCACCGGGGCGGCGCTTGGGTCGCTGCCGGCGCGGCGGGCGAACAGGTTACCGATGGCATCCACGCTCAGGCTCAGGCCGGCCTCGCGGCACCAATGGCTGAACAGTTCACGGCCAGCCTTGTCTTCGTCGCTCAGGGCCAGGCGGCAGCTGCCGCCGCGGGCGGTGGCGCCGACTTCGGCCATGGCCATCAGGCTCGCCCACAGGCGTTCGCCATTGCTTTTCAACATGTGCGGATACTCCAAAAACAAGAAGATGAATCAGGCCAGTTCCAAGCGCTGGCTATGCGCGTACTGGCGCGCCAGGGCCAGCACGCACACCAGGGAAATGGCGGCGATCAGGGTGTAGAACACCGCCATCGGCCACCAAAGGCCTGTGAAGGTGTGCGCCAGCCAGGTGCCGATCAATGGCGTCAGGCCGCCGGCGATGGCGCCGCACACCTGGTAGGCCATGGAAATCGCGGTATAGCGCACCCGGGTTTCGAACATGCCGCTGACGTAGCCGGCGATCACCGCATAGAACGAGGCCATGCAGGCTGCCGCCAGGGCGATGCCGAGCACGATCAGCGGGCCTTGGCCCGAGCTGACCAGCACGAACATCGGGTACGGCGAGGCCATCGCCAGCACGGCAACCAAGGCCAGAAAGCGCGTGGCGCCGATCTTTTCCGATAGCCACGCGGCCAGCGGCTGCACGCAGAACTGGATGATCGCCACGAAGAACAGGCATTCAAGGATCAGCGAACGCTCCAGGTGCAGTTGCTGGGTGGTATAGCTGATCATGAAGGTGTTGGTGAAGTAGACCCCCGCAATGCCCAGGGTATTGGCGCCGATGCACAGCAGCAGCGGGCGCCAGGCGGTGCGCAGCACTTCCAGCACCGGCGCCTGCTCCTTGCGCTGGGCCTTGGCCGCCTGCTCGCGGCTGGCAATAAATTCAGGCGACTCGTTGACCCCCAGACGGATCGCCAGGCCCACCAGCAGCAACAGTGCACTGGCCAAGAACGGCACGCGCCAGCCCCAGCTCATCAGGTCCTCTTCGGGCAGCCGGGTGACAGCGCCGAACGCCAGCAAGGAAAGGATCAAACCCGCCGGGCTGCCCAACTGGGCGAACGAGGCAAAGAAGTTGCGCCGGCCCTTGGGCGCATGCTCGCCGGCCATCAGCACGGCTCCGCCCCATTCACCACCGACGGCAATGCCCTGGATGACGCGCAGGATGATCAACAGCACCGGTGCGGCGGCACCGATCTGTGCATGGGTCGGCAGCAGGCCGATACAGACGGTCACGATGCCCATCATCAGCAAGGTGATGACCAGCGATTTCTTGCGGCCGATGCGGTCGCCCACGTGGCCGAAGACGATGCCACCCAACGGCCGGGCGAAAAAGCCGACAGCGAAGGTGCCAAAGGCAGCCATGGTGCTGAACAGGCTGTTGTCGGAAGGGAAGAACAAGGCGCCGAACACCAGCGCGGCAGCGGTGGCGTAAATGTAGAAATCGTACCATTCGATCATGGTGCCGATGAACGCGGCCGCGGCGGCACGGCGCGGCTGGGGCGAAGCAGTGGGCTGCATGGGGGGCTCCTTTGTTTGTTTTTCTGGCAGGAGTTGATCGGGTCACGGTAGCGCTCTGTGGGCGCTTGACTGCGATTTATCGTCCCGGGGCTATGATTAGTCAATTTTCTATTTATTATTCGCACTATTAGCCACGCTTATCATCGAGCCCCGCCATGTCCGACCGCCTGCTCAACGACCGCCTCGACTGGAACCTGCTGCGCACCTTCCGGGTGATCGGCCAGGAGCTGTCAATCAGCCGCGCCGCAGCGCGCCTGCACCTGACCCAGCCGGCCGTGAGCCAGGCGCTCAAGCGCCTGGAGGAACAACTGGGCCGGCAGCTGATTGCCCGCCGTGGGCCACGCTTCGTCCTCACCGACATGGGTGAGCAGCTGTTCCTGCTGGCTGGCGAGGTGTATGGGCAGATGTCGCAGATCGGCGGACTGCTGGAACAGCCAGCGGACGAATTGGTGGGCAAGGTCAGGTTGCTGATGATCAGCCGTATCGTCAGTGAGCGTTTCGACGATTTTCTCGCCGACTTCCACCGCCAACACCCACGGGTGGATGTGGAAATCGACGTGATGCGCAGCTCCGATATTGTCGCCGCGTTACAGGAGAAGACCGCCACGGCCGGCCTGAGCCTGAACCGTCGGGCACAACCGCGGCTGGAGCAACGCTTGTTCCTGCGCCAGCGCTATGCGTTTTTCTGTGGCAAGCACCATGCCCTGTTCGGCCAGGCCGAGGGGGATTTGCAGCGGGAGAATTTCGTCAGCTTCACCAGCGACCAGATTGGTGGAATGCTCTCGCCGTTGACCATCTTTCGCGACCAGCAGGGGTTTTCCGGCCGCATCGTCGCGTCGTCGCCGAGCCTTGAGGAGGTGCGCCGGCTGGTGATCGCCGGGTTTGGCATCGGCTGCCTGCCGGAGCATGTGGTGGCGGTGGATGTGGCGGCAGGGTTGCTGTGGAAACTGCCGCCGCAGGAAGGCATCGCGGATGTGGATATTCACCTGCTGTGGAACAGGGAGCAGCGCCTGAGCCGAGCTGAAGAGGTGTTTATCGAAGCGCTGCAGAACTGCCTGGAGTGAGCAGCCTATTCAGCGCTTCCCCTTGTCACCCAGGATCACCTCCAAGGTGCCACGTTTTATAGACGACGCGGGAAATACTGCTATGCCCGAGGTGAGTTGAAGGACGTACTAGGACAGACGCTGGTGACGGGCAAAGCCTGCTACAAGATCCTGACCCTGCAAGCGGCGACATAGCCAAGCCTTGCAGGCTGCGCTTCTGTCGCCTGAAACTTGGATCCCATCAACTTAAGGGGTATGCTCGCGGCAATAGCCATATGCCATCATCCAGGTGCAACCCGCCTGGACTTCAAGGACGAGCCCTTTGCCCAGCCACACTACCCGCCACACCATTGCCCGCCAGTGGCAACTGCTCAAGCTGCTGCCCGACCGCCACCCCGGCTTGAGTTCGACGCAGCTGCAGTCAGCACTGGCCAACGTTGGCCACAGAACCAGCAAACGTACGGTCGAGCGCGACCTCAACGAACTCGCGACGCTGTTCCCTCTGCGCTGCAACAACAAGGGCATGCCTTACGGCTGGTACTGGCAACCGGGCCTGAGCCTGGGAGAGGCCCAAGAGCTGCAGCCGGACGTGCTGTCCCCTACGCAGCAGATCGAACTGCGCGCCTGGGTTGACGACGCCCTCGCACGGCGCCTGGAAGATCAGCCGTTGTCCGATGACATGCGCCTTGCCCCGCATGGTGCAGGTGGCGCGACGCTGGATGCCACGGTCGACGACAGCCGCGCGCTGATGGGCTGGTTGTTGTCCCAGGCCGGGTCCATCCGCGTGCAGGCACCTGAAGACTTGCGCACGGCCATGGTCGAACAACTGCGCCAGAGCCTGGCCCTGCACGACGTCGGTGTTCAGCTGCCGCGGCGGGCCAAACAGGCGTAACCCAGGCCCAGTACACCGAGCACCAGCACGCCGAGCAACACCATGAGCTCGCGGCTGTAGCGTGCCGCCCATGCCGGCAAGCCAATGAATTCGCGATAGACCTGCACATTGGCCACGCCATCGGCATGGCTGATGCTGATACCGCTCTGCCGAATCTGCGAGTAATCGGCATCGAAGTAGACCCAGACCTTACAGGCCCCACCCGGCTCGATGGCGGGGATCTCGACCATGGGTGTCGCGGCTTCGATGATGGTGTCGTTGCCAGCGGCATCGCGCACCTGCACCAGGCCTTTGGCCGGCAGGCGTATCTTGACCTCGCGTACCTGCACGTCACCTGTGTTGCGCAACTCGATGAGCAAGCCGGTGCGGTGGTCCACCAACCCGGCCTCGAACGGTTTGGCGAACAACTGGGCATAGGGTGCCTGGGCCAGATCGATCAGCCGATCCACCTGCTCCTGGTTCAACGCACCCTGGCCGATGCTGTTGATGCGCGGCTGCAAGCGCTCGTATTTGAGCTGCTCGTTGGCCTTGCTGATGCGCTCGCTGAACTGGCTTGGGTAGGTGAGGTAGGCGTAGGTCAGGGAAGCCTCAAGGCGTGCGTTGCCCTTGAGCGCCACATAGGCCACCAGCATGACCATCAGGCCAAGCAACAGGGCTACGAGGAGTTTCCCGATTTTGTCCCAACTCAACGGTGTGTTCCTTCTGTCACGGCATGCACGGTTCAAGGGCCCCAAAGGGTGCCAAGTTAAACGCCGCCAGGCAAGCGCTCAGACGCACCGCAACGCTAACCCCGATCAGCTGGCCGCCCTGCCAGAGCTGATCAGGGTTGTCTGCCTCGACGCTTTCAGCAGAACCGCTCGACCTGCGCCGGTGTGCGGCGCATCAGCACCTTGCCGTGGCGCACCGACACCAGCGCATGCCCCTGGCTGCGGACCATCTCGTAGTCATCCGGTGCCGACAGCAGCAGCAGGTTCGCCGGGCGCCCCACCTCGATGCCGTAGCGCTCGCCCAGGTTGAGCGTGCGCGCACTGTTGTCGGTAATCAGGTCCAGGCAGCGCTGCAGGTCCTCGTAGCCCAACATGTGGCAGATGTGCAGCCCGGCCTCGAGGATGCGCAGGATATTGCCGTTGCCAAGCGGGTACCACGGGTCGACGATCGAGTCCTGGCCGAAACACACGTTCATCCCCGCCCGGTCGATCTCGGCCACGCGGGTCAGCCCGCGGCGTTTCGGGTAGGTGTCGAAGCGGCCCTGCAGGTGGATGCTCTCGGTCGGGCAGGAGACGAAGTGGATGCCCGACATCTTCAGCAGGCGGAACAGCTTGGAGCAGTAGGCATTGTCATAGGAACCCATGGCCGTGGTATGGCTGGCCGTGACCCGCGCGCCCATGCCGCGCACCCGCGCCTCTTCGGCCAGCACTTCGAGGAAACGCGATTGCGGGTCGTCGGTCTCGTCGCAGTGCACGTCCACCAGGCAACCGGTGCGCTCGGCCAGCTCCATCAGGAACTTCACCGACGACACGCCCTGATCACGGGTGTTTTCAAAGTGCGGAATGCCGCCCACCACATCGGCGCCCATGGCCACCGCTTCGGTCATCAGCGCCCGGCCATTGGCGTACGACTCGATACCCTCCTGAGGGAAGGCGACAATCTGCAGGTCGATCAGGTCGCGCACCTCCTCACGCACCTCGACCATTGCCTTGAGTGCGGTGAGCTTGGGGTCGGTCACGTCGACATGGGTGCGTACATGCTGGATGCCGTGCTCCACCAGCATGCCGATGGTCTTCTTCGAGCGGGTCTTGATGTCGTCGTGGGTGGTGATGGCCTTGCGTTCTGCCCAGCGCTCGATGCCTTCGAACAGCGTGCCGCTCATGTTCCAGTTCGGTTCGCCGGCGGTCAGGGTGGCGTCCAGGTGAATGTGCGGCTCGACGAAGGGCGGCACCACCAGGTTCTGCTGGGCGTCCAGGTCATCGGGGTTGACGAGCGATACCACTTGCGCCTGGGGCGCAATGGCGGCGATGCGATCACCGTCCAGCTCGATACGGAACAGGCCGGCCTTGCCGCGCAGGCGTGCGTTGATGATGTTCATGGGTTACTCCTTGCCTTGGGCTTCGGTCATGCGCCATATCAGCATAGCGACCGCAGCATTCATGCGAAAAAGCGGGTCGTCGAGGGACTGCCCGCTCAATTGTTCGATGCGTTGCATCCGTTGATTGATGGTGTTGCGGTGCACGCCCAGGCGCTGCCCGGCCTTGAGGCCGTTGCCGTTTTCCTTGAGCAGCGCGTCGAGGGTGTGCAGCAGAGCGTTGGGCTGCTTGCGCCCGGGTGCGCGAAGCGGGCCAAGGGTCTGGGTGACGAAGTCGTCGATCAGCGAGCGGTCGACGATACCTTGCAGCAGCCTTAGCACGCCAAGTTCGCTGAAGTCGCACAGGCCGGCAGCCGGGCGCAGGTTCTGCGCCACCTCCAGGGCCTGGCGTGCCTGGTTGAGGGCCTGACGATAGTGGCCGCAATCTTCGGCCGGGTTCGACAGCCCCATGAACAGGCCCATCTCCCCTGCCACTGCGGCCAGCTGTTGGTGCAGCCCGGCCAGGGCCGCACGCAGGCCGGGCGTATCCGGCAAAAGCAGCACGAACAGGTCGCCTGCCAGTTGCGCCGTCACCGCCCCAGGGTGGCCCCGGCACCAGGCTTCCAGTTGGTCTTCCAGCGCCTGCCGGGTGCTTTGCCACAGGCGCTCACCCTGGGCCAGCCCATGCCGCTCGAACAACCCGTCCACTGCCGACAGGCGCAACGCCACCAGGCGCTGCGGCCCGTCCAGTTCAAGGTGCAGATGCGCTGCACGTTGGCGGGCGATGGCCAGGCTGGGGTAGTCACCGGTCAGCAGCTGGCCGAGGATGTCATTGCGCGAGCGGCGCACCTGGGCCATCTGCACCAGCGCCGTGCCGATCAGGTGGGTAACCACGACCATTTTCAGCGCATAGGGCTGCTCGATCAGCGGCAACCCCAATTGCTCGGCACGCTCGATCACCCCCAGTGGAATGCCCTGGATGAAACTGCCGCCAGTGAGGATCACCAGGCCAGCGATGCCTACCGCGTCGCCATCCTCGACCAGGCTCAGCAGGTTGCCCTCGCCGCGCGGGTGGTTGATGCCGGTGACGAACACCAGCTCGCCGCCCATCACCCATTCTGCGATGCCTTCGTTTTCTGCCACATAGGGCCAGCGCACCCGCCGCTGCAGGTTGCGCGCGCCGGCCCGCACGGCCATGTCTTCAAGCCCCGGCAGGTGGAGGATTTCTTCAAGCGCCAGGCTCACGGCTCGGCCCGGGCCTGGCCCAGCGCACGGCGCCGGCCACTCAGTTCAACCAGCAGGATGTAGCACAGCGCCGAGGCACCGATGCCCACCAGGGGCGCCACCCAGGGCGAGGCATAGGCCGCCACCGCACCCACGGCGTAGGCGCAAAGCCCCTTCAGGTTATAGCGCGGCAGGGTGACCGTGGCCAGCGCCGGGTATTTGCCACGGTGCCGGTACCAGAAATCCGCCATGATCACCCCGCCCACCGGCGGAATGATCGAGCCGAGCAGCACCAGGAACGGGATCAGCAATTCGTACATACCGCCGATCGCCAGCACGATACCGACGCCGGCTGCCACCAGCGTCGCCGTGCGCCGGCGCTCGCTGCGCAGCAGGTGGCAGGCCGCGGCGGCGACGTTATAGATGGTCGGCCCCTGGATCGTCCACAAGTTCAGGCAGAGCATCACCACCGCCGCGAACGACAGCCCTTGCAGCATCATTACCTCGACGATATCGGCCTGCTGGTACACCATCGCGCACCAGGCGCCTGCCACCACCATCAGCCCGTTGCCAAGCAAGAACGCCACCACGCTGGCCGTCACCGCCACCCGCCCACTGCGCGACAGGCGCGTCCAGTTGGTGGCCTGGGTGGCGCCGCTGGCGAAGGTGCCGAAGACCATGGTCACCGCCGCCGAGAAGGTCATGGTTTCGTGTGGCACCAGCGCCGCCAGCTGTTGCAGCCCACCCACGTCGCGTGTGGCGATGACCATCGAGATGATCAGCAGCGCGAACATCAGCGGCACCGAGACCCGCGACAGCAGGTCCAGCCCCTTGAAGCCGACGATTGCCGTGATGCTGAAGCCAAGCCCGAACAGCACCATCAACGGCACCGTGTAGCCTTCCGCCAACCCCAGCAACTTGACCAGCACGATCGCCACGGTGGCGGTGCCCCAGGCGTACCAGCCCAGTTCGGCGAAGCCCAGCAGAAAGTCCGAAAGCCGGCTACCGGCCTCTCCGAAGCAGAAGCGCCCCATCAGCACGGTATTGAGGCCGCTACGCGAAGCGATGAATGCCAGGGCGGCGGCGTAAAGTGCCAGCAGCGTGTTGCCAATGGTGGCAATCCACAGCATGTCGACGAAATTGAAGGCCATGCCCAACTTGCCCCCGGCGAACATCGTCCCGGTAAAGAAGGTAAAGCTGAACAGCACCATGGCGATCGGCAACAGGCCTTTGCGGGCGTGCTGCGGCGCCTCGCACAGCGGGAATTCGGAGGGTGAGCTCATTGTTCGGGTGCTCCGGGTTGAAGTTGGAGCAGCAAGAGCAATATGCGGGCCGCTTTGGGCGGTGTGTGCCGCTGCGCAAAAGCGGGCGGACAGCATATGAAACAGTGTGCAAAGTGAACGGAATTAAGCATTTTGATTGGATTTTTATGTGCTTGATGACTCAATTTGACGCCATTGTGCACCAAAGCAGAACGCGGCTGGGTAGTTTTAACCCAGCCCATTGGATCGATCCAGAAGGGCGATGCAGGCCCGTGGCTTCAACGTGAACCTGTTCGCCGGCAGAATGTGCTTAGATGCCCCCAACAACCTCGCCAGGATGGCCCCCATGCCCTACCCCGCTCTGCCCCATACCCTGTCCACCCCGCGCACGCGCCTGGTCCGCCCGGACACGGCATTTGCCGAGCAATTGCGCCAGGCTTTGCTAGGCAGCTATGACCTGCACGCCCCCTTCCTGGCTTGGGCCAAGCCCGACTGGACGCTGGAAGAGGTACGCGAAAGCCTGCAGCTGAGCGCCAGCGAGTTCCTTGACCCAGCCGCCGAAAAGCGCTTTTTCGTGCTGCAACCAGGCGGCGAGGCCGTGATCGGCTGCATCGGCCTGCGCCCGGGCAATGATGAATATGAAGTGGGCTACTGGGCCAACCAGGCCTTCAGCGGCCATGGGCTCATGCGTGAGGCGCTGATTGGTCTGCTGGACGCCGTCGACAGTGCTGTGTGGCTGACCACCGATATCGACAACAAGGCCAGCCAGCGCCTGGCCGAGCGCGCCGGGTTCAAGGCAGCTGGCAGCACGCTCACAGAACTGGACCCCAGCACGCCGCGGCCCCTCTATCGGCGTGCGCCCGCGAAGCGGCCGGCTGCCTCAAACCCGTTGGCCTGATCAGCAGCAAGGGAACTACCGCCCGTGTTCCGCCATCTTAAACACTGAGTGGTAATTCCCTTGGGCTTCACGCTACTGGAGATCACGATATGCGCCACCTATTCCTCGCCCCTGCGCTGCTGCTCCTGCTGCCTGCCGGTGCCGCCCTGGCCCGCGTCGATGCGGGCGACGTCGCCACCTCGGCCGGTGTCTCGGCCTCGTTGTACTCGACCTTCAAGGATGACAAACGGATCATCCCCGCCCGTGACGAGCTATCTGCATTCGTCGCCAGTGGTGGTGCGATCCGTGGCGCCTATGTGGAGTCGGCGCTGGAACAGGCCCGCAAGGACAACCCTGGCCTGCAGGCCAGTGACGAAGAACTGGCCCGGGCGATACTGTCCCAGGATGACCCAGTCGCGCACCATTGATGCCCCTAAGGCCCTATCGCGCGCCAGCCCGCCCCTGTAGGAGCGGGCTTGCCCGCGATAGGGCCACAATTAGCGCTGCAGGCTAACAGCTCAGGGACTAGGCTCAACGGTTCACCACAACAAGGAAGAACCGATGCCTTTGCCCCGCCCTCCCCACGCCATCGCCCTGGCGCTACTGATCGCCTGCACACACGCCACCGCCGCCGATCCCTCTCCCCAGGACCTGCTCAAACAGGCCCAGGGCGAACAACCGGCCTACCTTGAAACCCTCAAGACCTTGGTTTCGGTCGATACCGGCACCGGCACCGAAGCTGGCCTTACGCAAATCAGCGCCGAATTGGTCAAACGCCTCAAGGCATTGGGCGCCGACGTCCAGACCCACCCCGCAACACCCTCCGTGGGCGACAACATCGTCGGCACCTTCAAAGGCACCGGCAGCAAGGACTTCCTGCTGATGGTCCACTACGACACCGTGTTCGTGCCCGGCACCGTGGCCAAACGCCCATTCCGCGTTGACGGCCCGCGCGCCTACGGCCCCGGGGTTGCCGATGCCAAGGGCGGTGTGGCGATGATCCTGCATGCGCTCAAGCTGCTGCAGCAGCAGGAATTCAAGGGCTACCGCACGCTTACGGTGCTGTTCAACCCAGACGAGGAAATGGGCTCGGCCGGCTCCAGGCAGATCATCGCCGAGCTGGCCCGCAAGCATGATTACGTATTCTCCTACGAGCCGCCGGACAAGGACGCCGTCACGGTGGCCACCAACGGTATCAACCGCCTCAAGCTTGAGGTCAAGGGCCGTGCCTCGCACGCAGGCTCCGCGCCCGAGCAAGGGCGCAACGCGCTGACCGAACTGGCCCACCAGCTGCTTCAGCTCAAGGACCTGGGTGATGCGGGCAAAGGCACCACGGTAAACTGGACCCTGGCCAAGGCCGGTGAAAAAGCCAATATCATCCCGGCGCTGGCCACGGCCGAAGCGGACATGCGCTATTCGGACCTGACCGAAACCGACCGCGTGCAGGCTGATGCCCAGCGCATCGTGAAAACGCAGCTGGTGGCAGACACCCAAGCCACCGTCACCGTGGAAAAGGGCCGGCCGCCCCTGGCGCGCAATGACGCTTCGGCGAAATTGGCACAGACCGCGCAACAGCTGTACGGCGAGGTCGGCCACAAGATCGAGCCGATTGCCATGCGCTTCGGTACTGATGCCGGTTATGCCTACGTGCCGGGCAGCGACAAGCCGGCGGTGCTGGAAACGCTGGGTGTGGTCGGGGCGGGGTTGCATGGCGATGATGAATACATCGAGCTGAGCAGCGTCGCGCCGCGGTTGTACTTGACGGTGGCGATGATCAGGCACCTGGCACAGTAATGTAGCGTCTGCGATGGCCCTTTCGCGGGGCAAGCCCGCTCCCACAGGATATGCGCAGTTCCAAGCCTTGCAGTGTACTTGTGGCAGCGGGCTTGCCCCGCGAAGCGGCCGGCACCGGTGGCCTCACCCCCACCCATCCATGCGCATCGTCGCACGCACCAGGCGCTGCTCTTCCTGCTCGATCTCGCGCAAACTGTCGCGAATCCCGTTGATATGCTCGCGCGCCGCCCGCTGCGCCTGCTCCGGCAACTGTTCCATCACCGCCTGATACAGCCGTGCATGCTGGCGGTCGATCTGGCGCTTCTGCGCCGGCCGGCAGTACAGGTTGTTGACCGAAGCAAACACCGTGCTCAAGGTCAGGTCGCTGAGCGACTGCAGGGTATGCACCAGTACGGGGTTGTGCGAGGCCTCGCTGATTGCGCGGTGGAAGGCATGGTCGCGCCGCGCATGCTCGCGAGCATCGAGCCCATCTGGCGAAGCGTGGGCCGCGAGCATGTCTTCGTAACGGCGGCGGATCAGCAGGCGGTCGACCTCGGTGGCCCGCAACGCCGCCAAGCGAGCGGATTCGGCCTCCAGCAAGGCACGTACTTCGAGCAGGTCGAACAAGGTGCGTGGCTGCGAGCTGAACAGGTGCATCAAGGGCGTGGCCCCTGCCTGCTGCCCGGTCAGGTCGGCCACGAACGAGCCGCGCCCCTGCTCAGTGTCGATGATCCCGCGCCCACGCAGGATGCGCAGGCCTTCGCGCAGCGCCGAGCGCGAGCAGCCGAGCTTTTCCACCAGGCGCCGCTCTGATGGCAAGGCCTGACCGACCTTCAGCACACCTTCCACGATCAGCCGCTCGACCCGCTCTGCCACCTGATCGGCGATCTTGGCCTTGCCTTCAGCACCCATGCGCGCACTCCAACTGGTAGGACCACTGCTATAGCTTGCGCCAATTTAGCCGGCCGAACCTGCAAATAACCAGTGCATCTCGCAAAAACTGGTAGGACCAGTGCGCGAGCGGCTCGACCACACCCGCCAGCGCGCGCAGGCTGCAAAGGTGAACGGTCTACCCACAACAACAAAAATTGCCGGTGAGTGAGCCTGATGAACATTCTCTACGACGAACGGGTCGATGGCGCGCTGCCTGCCGTAGACCTGCCTGACCTGCTAAAGGCCTTGCGCGAGTCACTGCCCGATCTCGAAATCCTGCACCGCGCTGAGGACCTCAAACCTTACGAATGCGACGGCCTTTCGGCCTACCGCACGGTGCCGCTACTGGTGGTGCTGCCCGAACGTCTGGAACAGGTGCAGACCCTGCTGAAGCTGTGCCACCAGCGTGGCGTGCCGGTGGTTGCACGCGGCGCGGGTACCGGGCTGTCGGGCGGCGCATTGCCGTTGGCCAAGGGCATCCTGCTGGTGATGGCACGCTTCAACCGCATTCTGGAGGTCAACTCGCAAGGGCGTTTCGCGCGGGTTCAGCCGGGTGTTCGCAACCTGGCGATCTCCCAGGCGGCTGCGCCATATGGCCTGTATTACGCACCCGACCCGTCCTCGCAGATTGCCTGCTCCATCGGTGGCAACGTGGCCGAAAACGCCGGCGGCGTGCATTGCCTGAAATACGGCCTGACCGTGCACAACCTGCTCAAGGTCGAGATCCTCACCGTCGAAGGCGAACACCTGACCCTGGGCAGCGACGCCCTCGACAGCCCGGGTTTCGACCTGCTGGCCTTGTTCACCGGCTCCGAAGGCATGCTCGGCATCGTCACCGAAGTGACCGTCAAGCTGCTACCCAAACCCCAGGTGGCGCGGGTGTTGCTGGCCAGTTTCGACAGTGTGGAGGACGCCGGCCGTGCCGTGGCCGAGATCATCGCCGCCGGCATCATCCCCGGTGGCCTGGAAATGATGGACAACCTGGCGATCCGCGCCGCCGAGGACTTTATCCACGCCGGCTACCCGGTAGACGCGGCGGCCATCCTGCTGTGCGAACTGGATGGCGTGGAGGCCGATGTGCAGGATGACTGCGAGCGGGTGGCGGCCGTGCTGCAGCAAGCCGGCGCCCGCGAAGTGCGCCTGGCCTGCGACGAGGCCGAGCGCGTGCGCTTCTGGGCCGGGCGCAAGAACGCCTTCCCGGCCGTGGGGCGGATCTCGCCGGACTACTACTGCATGGACGGCACCATCCCGCGGCGCGAGCTGCCACGGGTGCTCAAAGGCATCAGCGACCTGTCCGAGGAGTACGGCCTGCGTGTGGCCAACGTGTTCCATGCCGGCGACGGCAACATGCATCCGCTGATCCTGTTCGATGCCAACCTGCCGGGCGAACTGGAACGCGCCGAGGCCATCGGCGGGCGCATCCTGGAACTGTGCGTGGCCGTGGGCGGCAGCATCACCGGTGAACACGGTGTCGGGCGGGAAAAGATCAACCAGATGTGCGCGCAGTTCAACAGCGACGAAATCACCCTGTTCCATGCGGTCAAGGCGGCGTTCGACCCCCAAGGGTTGCTCAACCCCGGCAAGAACATCCCCACCCTGCACCGCTGCGCCGAGTTCGGCGCGATGCACGTGCACCGCGGGCAACTGCCCTTCCCTGAGCTGGAGCGCTTCTGATGAGCATGGACCGCGACATCAGCCTGGACCTGCTCGAGCAGGTCAACCAGGCCTTGAACCTGAACACCCCGCTGCGCATCCAGGGCAGCAACAGCAAAGCCATGCTCGGCCGCCCGATTGGCGGGGAGATCATCGACACCCGCAACCACCGCGGCATCGTCAGCTACGACCCGACCGAGCTGGTGCTCACCGCCCGCGCCGGCACGCCGCTGGTGGAGATCGAGGCGGCATTGTTCGAGGCCGGGCAGATGCTGCCCTGCGAGCCGCCGCATCTGGGCACCGGCGCGACCCTCGGCGGCATGGTCGCGGCTGGGCTGTCCGGGCCGCGCCGGCCCTGGGCGGGGTCGGTACGTGATTACGTACTCGGCACGCGCGTCATCACCGGCCACGGCAAGCTGCTGCGGTTTGGCGGCGAGGTGATGAAGAACGTGGCCGGTTACGACGTGTCGCGGTTGATGGCGGGCAGTTTCGGTTGCCTGGGTGTACTGACCGAGGTGTCATTGAAAGTGCTCCCGCGCCCACGCCAGTGCCTGAGCCTGCGCCTGCCAATGGACCGTCATCTCGCCGTGGCCGAGCTGGCCGAATGGGGCCAGCAACCGTTGCCGATCAGCGCCGCCTGCCACGATGGCGACGCACTGTACCTGCGCCTGGAAGGCGGTGAAGGCTCGGTGCAATCGGCCCGCCAGCGCCTGGGCGGCGATGAGCTCGACAGCCGTTTCTGGGGCGACCTGCGCGAGCTGCGCATGGCCTTCTTCGAGGGCCCTGAACCGCTGTGGCGTGTGTCGGTGCCGCTTGCCGCCGGTGAGCTCGACCTGCCTGGGCGCCAGCTCATCGACTGGGGCGGCGCCCAGCGCTGGCTGAAATCGACTGCCCCCGCACGGCAGATCCGCGAACAGGCCGCCAAGGCCGGCGGCCACGTCACCGGTTACGCCACAGGTGAAGACAGCACTGCACCGCTGCCCGCTGGGTTGCTGCGCTACCACCGCGCCCTCAAGCAGCAACTCGACCCCCAGGGTGTGTTCAACCCTGGCCGCCTGTACCCTGACCTGTGAGGCCACGCCATGCAAACCAACCTGAGCGACACCGCCAAGCGCCTGGCCCGCGCCGAAGAGGCCGAAAGCATCCTGCGCTCGTGCGTGCACTGTGGCTTCTGCACGGCCACCTGCCCCACCTACCAGCTGCTCGGCGATGAGCTGGACGGCCCGCGTGGGCGTATCTACCTGATCAAACAGGTGCTCGAAGGCGAGCCGGTGACGGCCAGCACGCAGCTGCACCTGGACCGCTGCCTGACCTGCCGCAACTGCGAGACCACCTGCCCGTCCGGGGTGAAATACCATGACCTGCTGGACATCGGCCGCGCCGTGGTCGAGCAGCAGGTGCCCCGCCCGCTCGGCCAGCGCCTGTTGCGCCAAGGCCTGCGCACGGTGGTGCCGCGCCCGGCGCTGTTCAAGGCGTTGACCCGCACCGGCCAGGCCCTGCGCCCGCTGCTGCCGGCCACACTGAAGAGCAAGTTGCCAGCACAGATAGCCGCGCCCGGCGAGCGCCCGCCGGTGCGCCACGCCCGTCGGGTGCTGCTGCTCGAAGGGTGCGTGCAACCGGCGCTGTCGCCCAACACCAACGCCGCCGCCGCGCGCCTGCTCGACCGGCTGGGCATCAGCGTGGTGCCCGCATTCGAAGCCGCCTGCTGTGGCGCGGTGGATTACCACCTCAATGCACAGCCGCGCGGCCTTGAGCGTGCCCGACGCAACATCGATGCCTGGTGGCCGGCCATCGAGGCCGGCGCCGAAGCCATTGTGCAGACCGCCAGCGGCTGCGGTGCTTTCGTACACGATTACGGCCACCTGCTGGAAAAGGACCCGCACTATGCCGCCAAGGCCGCCCGGGTCAGCGCGTTGTCGCGTGACCTGGTGCAAGTGCTGCGCGACGAACCGGTCGAGCAGCTGGGGCTGTGCGCGGACCAGCGCCTGGCCTTCCATTGCCCCTGCACCCTTCAGCATGCACTCAAGCTCGGTGGCCAGGTTGAAGCCCTGCTTACCCGCCTGGGCTTCACCCTGACTGCGGTACCGGACGGCCACCTGTGCTGCGGCTCGGCCGGGACCTACTCGCTGACCCAGCCCGAGCTGTCGCGGCAACTGCGCGACAATCGCCTTAACGCGCTGGAAAGCGGCAAGCCACAAGTCATCGCCACCGCCAACATCGGCTGCCAGACCCACCTTGACGGTGCCGGGCGCACGCCGGTGCGCCACTGGATCGAAATCGTCGAAGCCGCCCTTGACCCGGAGAACCGCCATGCATAGCAAGTCTGTGATCGGCCAGGCCGAAGTAACCCGCCTGCTCGCCGCCGCCCGCCAGGAAGCCCAGGCGCAACAGTGGAACGTGACCATCGCGGTGGTCGACGACGGCGGCCATCCGCTGGGCCTGGAGCGCATGGATGGCTGCGCGCCGGCCAGTGCCTACATCGCCATGGAAAAGGCCCGCAGCGCGGCGCTTGGGCGCAAGGAAACGCGCGACTACGAGCAGATGGTCAACGGCGGGCGCACGGCGTTCGTCACCGCGCCACTGTTGACCAGCCTGGAAGGTGGGGTGCCCTTGCTGGTGGAGGGTCAGGTGGTGGGTGCCATCGGCGTTTCCGGGGTCAAGCCCGAACAAGATGCGCAAGTGGCCAAAGCGGGTGCCGGGGCGCTGTAGTCGGAAAACCCGCTTCTCAGGCCCGACGCTGCACCTGTAGGAGCGGGTTCACCCGCCAGAGGCCATCACCCACAACGGATTTCTCAAAGTATGACTAAGAGCAAAACTACCATGCCCAATCATCTTCAGGTCGCCCCCCTCCTGCAGCGCTTCATTGAGGACGAAGTCCTCCCCGGCACCGGCATCGACGCCACCGCGTTCTGGCAGGGCTTCAGCACGCTGGTCCACGACCTCGCGCCGCGCAACCGCGAACTGCTCGCCGAACGCGACCGCCTGCAAACCGAACTGGACACCTGGCACCGCCAACACCCTGGCCCAATCACGGACATGGCGGCGTACCAGTCGTTCTTGCGCGGCATTGGCTACCTTGTCGAAAGCCCCGAGCAGGTCAGCATCACCACCACCCACGTTGACCGCGAAATCGCCGAGCAAGCCGGCCCGCAGCTGGTAGTTCCACTGAGCAACGCCCGCTATGCCCTCAACGCCGCCAACGCCCGCTGGGGTTCGCTGTATGACGCGCTGTATGGCACCGATGCGATTGCCGACAGCGACGGCGCCCAGCGCGGCCAGGGTTACAACCCCACGCGGGGTGCACGGGTCATTGCCTTCGGCCGAAGCCTGCTCGACCAGGCCACGCCGCTCGAAGGCGCCTCGCATAGCGAGGCAACGGGTTACGCAATCAGCCAAGGCGCGCTGCTCGTCACCTTGAAAGATGGCCGCCAGGTTGGCCTCAAGCAGGCCAACCAACTGCGCGGTTATCAGGGCGAGCCGGGCAAGCCTTCGGCGATCGTCCTGCAGCACCACCGTCTGCATCTGGAAATCCAGATCGACCCGAGCAGCACCATCGGCCAGGCTGACCTCGCAGGGGTCAAGGACATCCTTGTGGAGGCTGCGCTGACCACCATCATCGACTGCGAGGACTCGGTGGCAGCCGTGGACGCCGAGGACAAGGTCAACGTCTATCGCAACTGGCTGGGCCTGATGAAAGGCGACCTGAGCGAGCAGGTCAGCAAGGGTGGCAAGACCTTCACCCGCGCATTGGCAAAAGACCGCGAGTACCAAGGGGCAGATGGCAAGCCGCTGACCCTGCCGGGCCGTTCGCTGCTGTTCATCCGCAATGTCGGCCACTTGATGACCAACCCGGCGATCCATGACCGAGACGGCCGCGAGATTCCCGAGGGCATCCTCGACGCGGTGGTGACCAGCCTGATCGGCCTGCACGACCTCAAACGCCGCGGCAACTCCCGCGAGGGCAGCCTGTACATCGTCAAACCAAAGATGCACGGGCCGGCCGAAGTCGCCTTCGCCGATCAGCTGTTCAGCCGTGTCGAAGACCTGCTGGGCGTACCACGTAATACGCTGAAGATGGGCATCATGGACGAGGAGCGGCGCACCAGCGTCAACCTCAAGGCCTGCATCGCCAGCGCGGCGGCGCGGGTGGTGTTCATCAACACGGGCTTCCTCGACCGCACCGGCGACGAGATGCACACAGCCATGGAGGCCGGCGCCATGCTGCGCAAAGGCGACATGAAAGGCAGCGCCTGGATTCAGGCTTATGAGCGCAGCAACGTTCTGGTTGGCCTGGCCTGCGGCCTGCGCGGTAAGGCGCAGATCGGCAAAGGCATGTGGGCGATGCCCGACTTGATGGCGGCGATGCTCGAGCAGAAAATTGCCCAGCCTCGCGCTGGCGCCAATACCGCCTGGGTGCCCTCACCCACTGCCGCGACCCTGCATGCCCTGCATTATCACCAGGTCGATGTGGCGGCGGTGCAACAGCAACTGGAACAAGCCGACCTGGCCCGCGAGCACGCGCCGTTGTTGCGCGACCTGCTGAGCATTCCGGTCAGCCCCGACACGCCATGGCGCGCAGAGGACATCCAGGCCGAATTGGACAACAACTGCCAAGGCATCCTGGGCTATGTGGTGCGTTGGGTCGAGCAAGGTGTGGGCTGTTCCAAAGTGCCGGACATCCATGATGTCGGCCTCATGGAAGACCGCGCCACCCTGCGCATCTCGGCCCAGCATATTGCCAACTGGCTGCACCATGGCGTGGTTGGCGCCGAACAGGTGGAGCGGACGCTGCAGCGGATGGCCAAGGTGGTCGATCAGCAGAATGCCGGCGATGCGGCGTATCGGCCGATGGCGGCTGACTTTGCAGGGTCGCATGCCTTCTGCGCGGCGCGGGAGTTGGTGTTCAAGGGGCGTGAGCAGCCGAGCGGGTATACCGAACCGTTGCTGCATGGTTGGCGGTTGCGGTTCAAGCAGGAGGTCATGGGTTGATTGTGCGAGGGGCCGCTGTGCGGCCCATTCGCGGGTAGACCCGCGCCTACAGGCCGGCGTTGTATCCGCGAATGGAGCAGCACTGTCTACATCAATCCTGCTGCCTGACCACCACCGGCTCACCAATGGCATAGAAATGCCCACCCGCCACATAGTGCAGGCTGCGCCACTGCGGGTCGGCCTGCTCATAGGCCCAGTGCCCGTCACGGAACACCCGGTCATCGGCCCAGGCGGCCACCACTTCGCCGATGAACAGGTCATAGGTGCTCTGGTTGTGCGGCTCGTCGATCACCCGGCACATCAACCAGGCCGAGCAGCCTTTGACCAGCGGCGCTGCATGCCCTTCGACGCGTTCCAGTTCAACGCCGATGCTGGCTAGTTTGTCGGGGTGATCAAAGAGGCTGCGGGTACCGACCTGATGGGTCAGTTGCGCTTGCGCGGCGGTCGGTACCTGGATCACGAACCAGCCACTGCCTTCGATCAATTGCCGGGTGCGGGCGATCTTGTCCAGCACAACGGTGACCTTGGGTGGGTCAAAGTCCAGCGCACAGGCCCAGGCGGCGGCCATGACGTTGTCCACGCCTTGGTGGCTGGCCGACACCAGCACGGTCGGCCCGTGGTTGAGCAGGCGGTAGGCCTTTTGCAGGTCGACGGCTTGAAAATGGCTGTTCATCGATGTCCTCGGTAAGCGCGCAATCAGATGCGTAATTGTGCAGCATCAATAAACCCACGGCATCCATCCTGTATCTTCGGAAAATTCCTACCCACCCTCTCGGAAACGCCCTACTTGTCGCGCTCGCCCGGCGAAAACATCATCGGCACTTGCGATCAGAGGAAGCTGCCCTATGCATCCACACGCCCAAACCACGGCCGAGTTGCGCAGCACGCTGCGCGAACTGTTGGCCCACGAGGTCGACAACCCGGATGAAGACCCGCACCTGTCGGGGGTGTTGTTCTTCTGTGCCACCGACGAACGAACACGGCAGCTGATCGAGCGCATCGAGTTGCTGGCCAGCGAGGTGTTTTTCGACGCCTACGGCCGCGCCATCGCCCATCGTATGCGTGCTGTAGCGGTTGACGGCGTCTCTATCAAGCAGAAGCACAAGGCGCAGGCGGACGAGACGGTGATCCGCATTGCACTGGTGGACAAGGGCTATATCACCGTGAGCACGGCCCGGTTCTGAAACCAACAACGCCCCCAGCCGTTGCCGTTGCTGTTGCCGTTGCCGTGCTTCTGCTTCTAAGCGCGCAATAGCCCAGACGACACAGATTGCGACTTCAGGAGGCCGAGCGGAGGTCTTGCGGAGGGAGGTGACGGGCATGGATGCCCGTCAAGCGCTTCGGCCCATGGATGGGCCGTGGGCGCGGTCCTATGTACGTGCACTAACCTGTAACCCATGTGGGTGGGTCATACCGACTGCGGGCTTGAGGGCAGCACCAGAATTTTGCAAAGTTCCGCTATCCTCAGCACTCTCGCGCCCCGGACACGATCATGGAACTGCACATTCGCCTGGAAGGCCGAAAAGGCTTGGCCGACCAGCTCTACCAACAATTGCGCGCCGGCATCGACAGTGGCCACCTAGCCGCCGGCACCCAGCTGCCACCCACCCGCCTGCTGGCCGAACAACTCGGCGTGTCACGCAAAACCGTGGCCGAAGCCTATTCGCGCCTGACCTATGACAACCTCCTCAGTGGCGTAGTCGGCCGCGGCACCTTCATCACCCCACGCCAACCAGTGCACAGCAACGAATCACAAACCGTGCCCCTCGCCGCCGCAGCCTCGCTGGACCGCTGGCAACAACGCGCCACCGTACTCGCCAGACGCACCCATGAAGCACCCTCACGGTATGACTTCGTGGGCGGCGCCTCGATCAAGTCGCAATTCCCGTTCGACCACTGGCGCAGCTGCCTGAACTACGCCCTGCGCCGCAGCCAGCGCCACCCCGAACGACAGTTCCAGGCCCAAGGCCTGCCCGAGCTGCGCGAAGCCATCGCCCACCACATCGCCTTCGCCCGGGGCGTGCATTGCAGCGCCGCCGATATCCTGGTGTGCAACGGCGCCCAACAAGCGCTGGACCTGATTGCCCGGGTGCTGATCGAACCCGGCTGCCCGGTGGCCATGGAAGACCCCGGCTACCCGCCCGCACGCCAGCTGTTCCTGGCCCTCGGTGCACGCCTGCAATCAGTACCCGTGGACGATCAAGGTATGTGCGTGGAGCAGATCGCCGACGGCACCCGGCTGATCTACGTGACCCCCTCGCACCAGTTCCCGCTCGGCATGCCCATGAGCGAACCACGCCGCCAAGCGTTGCTGGCCAGGGCCGCCGAGCTCGGCGCGCTGATCATTGAAGACGACTACGACTGTGAGTTCCGCTACCACGGCCCGCCTTCCGAAGCCCTGCAGCGCCTCGACCAGCATGGCCTGGTGGCCTACGTCGGCACGTTCTCCAAGACCCTGCTGCCAGAACTGCGCCTGGGCTACGCGGTGCTGCCACCGGCCGTGCTCGGCGCTGCCTGCGTGGCCAAGCACCTGAGCGACTGGCACAGCCCGACGCTGCTGCAGTGGGCGCTGGCGCGGTTTATCAGCGAAGGGCACCTGAGCAAGCACATCCGCCGCTGCCACGACATCTACAGTGCCCGCCGCGCACGCATCCTGGCGCGACTGGAGGGCGACCTGGCGCCGTGGTTCGAGGCCGTGCCGGCCAGTGCCGGGTTCCACCTCAGCGCCCTGGCACAAGCCGGCGTGGATATCGAGCTGCTGGCCAACCTCGCCCGCAAGGTCGAGGTCGGCCTGTACTCGCTGGCGCCTTTCTTCAGCGAAGTGCCAGTGCGGCCTGGCCTGGTGTTCGGCTTTGGCGCGATCGAACTGCTGGATATCGACCCGGCGCTGGACCGCGTGCGCGATACGTTGCAGCGCCTCAGTTGACGGCGGTGGCCTGGCCGCCCTGGCGTGGCCGCGCAATCGCGGCGGCATAGCCGCGTGGTGCGAAACACGCGGTCACCAGCAGCATCGCCAGCACCGTGACGGTCAATAGCGTCCATGAGGCCTGGAAGTCACCACTGACGTCACGCAACCAACCGGTGATGTACGGCACGGTGCCTGTGATGATGAAGCCGATCCCCTGCACGAACGCCGCCAGGCTACCCGCCCCACCGGGTGTTTTCAGGTGCTCGAGCGTCAAGGTCAGACTCAGGCTGAAGCACGCACCCAGGCCAAAACCGATCATCGCCACCCACACGCCCATTGCCGCTGCCGGCGCCAGCAACAACCCCAGAAAGCCCACCAGCTGCACCGACAATGCTAGCCAAAGCCCGGGCCGACGGTCCGCTAACCGCCGCAGCAGCAACGGCAAGCCGAGCGCGCCTGCGACCTGGAAGAGGGTCATCAGGCCCACCAGGTCACCACCGCCCTGGGCCGTGCCGCCATGTTCCAGGTGATAGGCCGGCAGCCAGGCGACCATGCTGGTGTAACCGCCGTTGATCAAGCCGAAGTAAAGCGCCAGCAGCCATGCCCGGCGCGTTCCGAACCAATGCCCCTCGGCAGCCCCTGCCAGCTTGGGCGCCGCTTCACGCGGGCGCAGCACTGCCCAGGCAAGCACGGCCAGCACAGCGGGAATCGCCCACAAGCCAAGGCCTGCCTGCCAATGGCCGAAATAGCCACTGAGGTGTGGGCCCAGCACCGCAGCCAGCCCACCGCCGCTCATCAATGCCGCCGAATACAGGCCCATGGTCCCTGCCAGGCGAGTGGGGAACCAGCGGTTGACCAGCCCCGGCATCATGCCCTGCACTACCGCCACACCCAGCCCGGCCAGCACCGCACTGGCAATCAGCGCCCAGGCGCTGTCCAGCTGCAGCCGCCACAGGCAGGCCAGGCTGATAGCCGCCAGCCCGCCGAGCATGCCGCCGTGCTCACTGACCCAGCGGCGCAGCCAAGGCTGCAGCAACGGTACCAGGCCCATGCATAGCACCGGCAGCGCAGTCAGCAGTGCGGCTTGCTGGTAACCCAGGCCGGTACTGGCGCGCATCGGTTCGAGCAGCGGGCCGATGCTGGTCAGGATTGGCCGCAAGTTCAGCGCCAACAGCAGCACCAACAACAAATTCAAAGCACCTCTCATTACGTGATCGCCTGTTTCCCTAGTCAGGGGCGATTATCCCGCTTCGCCAAGCGGGGCAGAAATGAAGAGATTGGATGCACATCAGTGGGCACCTGAATGGTGCAATTGGCCTCCTGGCAATGCGCAGGATTGGCTATCGGGCCGATGAGCTGGCGGCGCTAAGGTAGCGCCATGTCCAACCCACATTTCTTGGAGATCGCCATGCATAACCGTATCGAATGGGCCAAGCACTCACCTGAAGCCTACAAAGCCATGATCGGCCTGGAACAGGCCCTGGCCAAAAGCGGCCTGGAAAATTCACTGCTGGAGCTTGTGCGCCTGCGCGCTTCGCAAATCAACGGCTGCGCCTACTGCGTCAACATGCATGCCAATGACGCCCGCAAGGCCGGCGAGACCGAGGCGCGCTTGCAGACCTTGACCGTGTGGCAGGAAACCCAGTACTTCACGCCGCGTGAGCGGGCGGCGCTGGCGTGGGTCGAGAGCCTTACCCGGCTGCCTGAGCGCGGTGCGCCACAGCCAGAGTATGAGGCACTGCAGCACCATTTTGAGCCGGCCGAGGTCGTGAACCTGACGTTGGCCATCGCTACCATCAATGCCTGGAACCGGTTTGGTGTAGGGTTTGCGATGGTTCCGGCGTGAGATTGTGAAGGACTTTTAGCGGCTCGGCATGAGTTCGCCTGCGCTGTCGAAATCGAGCGCCGCGCGGGCGGCGCTCGATTTGCGCCCCCCGCACACTCATGACATGCACACCGGGAACATCAGTGGCTATCGCCTCGCCAACCTGGCCCGGTAGCTCCCCGGGCTCTGCCCTGTCCACTTCTTGAACGCCCGGTGAAACGCACTGGGTTCCTGAAACCCTGCCTGCTCGGCAATTTCAGCAATGCTCATCACCCCCTCACGCAAGTGCTCGAACGCCATCGCCCGGCGTACCTCATCCTTGATCTGCTGATACGAACGCCCTTCGCGCTCCAGTTGCCGGCGGAACGTGCTGGCACTGATGCCCTGTTGCCTGGCAAGCGCCTCCAGGGTGGGCCATTGCCCGTAACGCCGTGCACGCAGGTGCCGATACACCTCGGCGACCAGGCCGTTCTGGTTGCGAAAGCGGATCACCAACCCCTGGGGTGCGCTGCGCAGGAAGGTCTTGAGGCTGCTCAGGTCCTGCACCACCGGCAGGCGCAGGCAGGCGCTGTCGAATTCGACCTCGGTACGCCCGCTGCCCATCCGCAGGTCGGGCCCCCACAACAGCAGGTCGTCGTCCTGGCCCGGGCGCGCGACCGCAAGCTCGGTGCGGTGGATGGCAATGCGCCGCCCAGCCAGCCAGCACAACAGGCCGATCACCAGCACCAGGTAGGTTTCTTCGGCGTAGACCCGGGTCGACGGGTCGGCAATCTGCGACTGCACGCTGATTACCGCCCGCCCGGCACGCACCGTCAGGCTGCCACGCAGGTCACGCAGGAACAGGGCAAAATTGCCCATGCACTGGCGCAGGGCCTTCTCCAGGTTCGGCTCCTGGATCAGGCCGCGGCAGATCAGTGCAAAGCTGCCCAGCGGCATGCCATGGCTGTCGAGGCGAAAGAACTCATCGTCCAGTACGTGAATCAGTGTCAGCCACAGCTGAGCGAACGCCTTGGCAGGCACGCGGGCCTGGGCCTGCGCAAGCAGCGCCGGGTCGATGCCCACCGCGCGCAGGTGCGCATCGCGGACCTCGGGCTGACCCCGCAGGGCATGGAGCATGGCGTTGAGGAAGTACACGGCGACCGTGTCGCTATCGCGCATGGCGGTATTCACTGTCTATGCTGAGTGGCAAAAAGTGCCAGGTTGACTGAACAGATCCGGCATAGGCTGCAACAGCGCCTTTGCCTAGACTCGGACCCCATCCGGGATCGCCGGCCATTCTCGCAGAGCCTGGCCCGCTCCCGCCATGCCTACGCAATCGGAGCCTCTATGAGCAGCGCAGAAATCTACGTGGTCAGTGCCGTCCGTTCCGCCATCGGTGGTTTTGGCGGTTCGCTCAAGGACCTGCCCCTGGCCGACCTGGCCACCTCCATCAGCCGCGCCGCCATCGAGCGTTCGGGCGTGGCCGCCGAGCAGATCGGCCACGTGGTCATGGGCACCGTGATCCCTACCGAACCGCGGGATGCTTACCTGTCGCGGGTCGCCGCGATGAACGCCGGCATCCCCAAGGAAACACCGGCCTTCAACGTCAACCGCCTGTGCGGCTCGGGCCTGCAGGCGATCGTTTCAGCCACCCAGTGCCTGCTGCTCGGTGATGCCGACGTGGCCCTGGCCGCCGGGGCCGAGTCCATGAGCCGCGGCCCCTACCTGCTGCCGCAAGCCCGCTGGGGCGCACGCATGGGCGACCTGCAAGGCATCGACTACACCGTTGGTGTGCTGCAGGACCCCTTCGAACACTTCCACATGGGCATCACTGCAGAAAACGTCGCCGCCAAGCACGGCATCACCCGCGAAATGCAGGATGAACTGGCCCTGACCAGCCAGCGCCGCGCGGCGCGCGCCATTGCCGAGGGCCGTTTCGACAGCCAGATCGTCCCGGTGGAGCTGAAAACCCGCAAAGGCACGGTGCAGTTCGCCGTGGACGAGCACGTGCGCGGCGATGTGACCGCCGAGCAGCTGGCCGGCATGAAGACCGTGTTCAAGAAAGACGGTACGGTGACCGCCGGCAACGCCAGCGGCATCAACGACGGTGCGGCCGGCCTGGTGTTGGCCACCGGTGACGCCGTGCGCCGCCTGGGGCTCAAGCCGCTGGCACGCCTGGTGGGTTATGCCCACGCCGGTGTCGAACCGGAACTGATGGGCCTGGGCCCGATCCCGGCCACGCGCAAGGTGCTGGAGAAAACCGGCCTGAAGCTCAGCGACCTGGACGTGATCGAGTCCAACGAAGCGTTCGCCGCACAGGCCTGCGCCGTGGCCCGCGCACTGGACTTCGACCCGGAAAAGGTCAACCCGAACGGCTCGGGCATTTCCCTGGGCCACCCGGTCGGCGCCACCGGGGCGATCATCGCCACCAAGGCCATCCATGAACTGCAGCGCATCCAGGGCCGCTACGCGCTGGCCACCATGTGCATTGGCGGCGGCCAGGGCATCGCCGTTGTCTTCGAGCGCGTTTGAGGGAATGGGCACCATGAGCATTGAACAGATCGCCGTGATCGGCGCCGGCACCATGGGCAACGGCATCGCGCAGGTGTGCGCGGTGGCCGGCTACCCGGTGCTGCTGGTGGATGTGTCCGACGCCGCGCTGGAGCGGGGCGTGGCCACCCTGGCCAAGAACCTGGAGCGCCAGGTCAACAAAGGCACCCTCGATGCCGAGCGCGCCACGGCAGCGAAAGCACGCATCCGCACCACCACCGACTACGCGCAGTTGAGTACTGCGCAACTGGTGATCGAGGCGGCCACCGAAAACCTGCAACTCAAGCAGCGCATCCTGCAACAGGTAGCCTCCAACGTGGCGGCCGATTGCCTGATCGCCACCAACACCTCGTCGCTGTCGGTCACCCAGCTGGCGGCCAGCATCGAGCACCCCGAGCGGTTCATCGGTGTGCACTTCTTCAACCCGGTGCCGATGATGGCGCTGGTGGAGATCATCCGCGGCCTGCAGACCAGCGACAGCACCTACGCCCAGGCACTGCTGGTCACCGAGAAGCTGGGCAAGACGCCGATCACCGCCGGCAACCGCCCGGGTTTCGTGGTCAACCGCATTCTGGTACCGATGATCAACGAAGCGATCTTCGTGCGCCAGGAAGGCCTGGCCAGTGCCGAGGACATCGACACCGGCATGCGCCTGGGCTGCAACCAGCCGATCGGCCCGCTGGCGCTGGCCGACCTGATTGGCCTGGACACCTTGCTGGCGATCATGGAGGCCTTCCACGAGGGCTTCAGCGACAGCAAATACCGCCCTGCCCCGCTGCTCAAGGAAATGGTCGCGGCCGGTTGGCTGGGGCGCAAGACCGGCCGCGGTTTCTTCACCTACTGAGGAGCGACCAGCATGCCCCCAGTCAACGCCGCGATGCGCTGTGCCAGCTTTGAAGAGCGGCGTGATCTGGCCCTGGCGCTGTTCGCCGAGAAAGGCTTCGGCCAGGTGAGCATGCGCGAACTGGCGGCGCATGTTGGGTTGACTGCAGGTTCGCTGTACCACCACTTTCCCAGCAAGCAGGACCTGCTGTACGACTTGATCGAGGAGTTGTACGAGGAGTTGCAGGCCACCCTGGAGCTTGGCCGCAGGGCGATGGCCCGTGGCGGTTCGGCGTTGTCCTGCCTGATTGCTGCGCATTGGCAATTGCATGCCGAGCGGCCGCTGCAGTTTCGCCTGGCGGAGCGGGATTTCTGCTGCCTGAGCGAGGAGCAGCAAGGGCGCCTGGTTTCGTTGCGCAAGCGCTATGAAGCGGGGTTGCTGCGCTTGATTGCGCCGCAGGCGACGTTGCCGGGGGACGCGTTGGTGGCGACGGCGCATGTAGTGGCGACGTTACTGAACCAGCTGCCGAGGATGCTCAAGGCATTGCCTCAAAAGCAGGGCTTGGCGCTGATGGAGAACTTGCTGGTCGGTGGGATCGAGCGAACGCTTCGATAGCCCTTCAGGGCCTCTTCGCGGGGCAAGCCCCGCGAAGAGGCCCTGAAGCTTCAACGCAGCAGTGTCTGGATCTGCTGGTGCAAGGTATCCAGGTCGAACGGTTTGGCCAGGATCGGCGCCTTGCGCGCAATCGGGCTGCCCGACTCGAGGATCTCCGCCGGATACCCGCTGATGAAGATCACCTTCAGGTCCGGTCGCAACTTCACCGCAGGCTCGGCGATCTCCACCCCGGAAATACCGCCGGGCAATCGAAAATCGGTCACCATCAGGTCCAGGTGCGGCTTGCTCGCCAGGATCGCGAATGCCTGCTCACCGTCTTCGGCTACCAGCACGTGGTAGCCCTCGCCTGCCAGATAATCCCGCAGGATCATGCGAATCGCCGGTTCGTCCTCGACCACCAGCACCACATCTTGTGCATCTTCACTCATGACAACAACGCCTTGAAATTCATACAGTTGGCCATCTGACCCCAGGCTCAGGCAGAGGTTGCCCGCACCTGGTCGTTTTGTTCTGTCTGCCGCATCAGCGGCAATTGCAGGCTGAACGTGGCACCCTTGCCCTCTTCACTCTCCACCTGAATCCGCCCACCGTGGGCCTGCACGATCTGCTCCGAGATGTACAACCCCAACCCCAGCCCACCGCTGGCCTGTTGCGTGGCCACACGCTCGAACTGCTGGAAGATCCGCTGCTGGTTGGCCCCGCTGATCCCAATGCCGTGGTCCTGCACCTGCACCCAGGCACACCCCCCCTGCTCGAACACCCGCACCTCGACGGGTTGGCGTTCGCCATACCGCAACGCATTGGACAACAGGTTGACCACCACTTGTTCAATCCGGAATTCATCCCACTCACCTTGCAGTGCCTCGCAGCGCTGCAGGTCGATGTGCGTGCCCAGCGCCGCGGCCTGAGCACCGAAATTCTCTACCAGGCCACGCACCAGGGTGGCGAGGTCGAACAGCTTGGGCCGCAGCGACAGTTTACCCGTACGGATGCGCGAGACATCGAGCATGTCTTCGATCAACCGAATCAGGCTGTTGATCTGCCGCTCGTCACGCTCGACCATGGCCTGCAGTTTGTCGGCGCTGAACGCGTCGTGGTTGCCACGGCTCAGGTGCATCTTGCGCAACTGGGTTTCGAGGATCAGGCCATTGAGCGGCGTGCGCACCTCGTGCGAGACAATCGACATGAAGTCATCGCGCATGCGCACCGCGTGCTCCAGCTCGCCGCGCGCCACCTGCAACTGGGTCAGCAGCAGTTCCTGCTCCTGGCGGCTGCGCTCCAGGGCCTGCAACTGCCGGTCGAGCACCTTGCGCTGGCGGTACAGGTCGACGAACACCGACACCTTGCTCTTCACCGCCAAGGTGTCGAGCGGCTTGTGCAGAAAGTCCACCGCGCCGCTTTCGTAGCCCTTGAAGGCGTAGTTCAACTCACGCCCGGCCGCGGTGACGAAGACGATCGGAATATTGCGGGTCTTTTCCGTGCCGCGCATCAACTCGGCCAGCTCGAAGCCGTTCATGCCCGGCATCTGCACGTCGAGGATGGCCAGGGCGAACTCGTGCTCCAGCAGCAACGACAATGCGTCTTCGGCAGACTGCGCCTGGTGCACCTCGCGGTCCTCGCCCTTGATCAGGGCGTCGAGGGCCAGCAGGTTTTCCGGCAGGTCATCGACGATCAGCAGTTTGGCGGTGGTGAGGCTTAACATGCGCTGGCTTCCAGGGTAGCGAGC
Organism: Pseudomonas sp. NPDC012596; assembly: GCF_042902325.1. Taxonomy (NCBI): domain Bacteria; kingdom Pseudomonadati; phylum Pseudomonadota; class Gammaproteobacteria; order Pseudomonadales; family Pseudomonadaceae; genus Pseudomonas; species Pseudomonas sp. NPDC012596. The sequence goes on from NZ_JBIBEB010000010.1 coordinate 49,274, forward strand.
AACTGCCCGATACCGCTCAGAGTAAGAATATGGTCAGGCTGGTGCAGGGCCAGTGCGGCCTCCGGCATCAGCGCCACCTGGGCGTCGCGGGGGTCCTGGACCACAGTCCGGCCGCCGCTGTTCTTGATATGGGCAAGGCCTTTGGCGCCATCCTCATTGGCCCCGGTCAGCAGGATGCCGAGCAGGCCATCGCCGTAAGCGTCGGCCGCCGAGAAGAACAGGAAATCAATCGCCGGGCGGGAGAAGTGCACCGGGTCCTCCTGGCTCAGCGACAGGCTGAAGTCGTTTTCCACCGACAGGTGGTAACCGGGCGTGGCCACGTAGATCAGCCCTGCCTCGATGGCCTGCTTGTCACAGGCCTCACGCACCGGCCTGTTCAGGCGCCGCTGCAGCACTTCGGCCAGCTGGCTGTGACGGTCGTCGGGCAAGTGCAGCACGCACAATATCGGCGTGACAAAGCCCGGCGGCAAGCCGCCAAGTACCTGAAACAACGCCTGCACGCCGCCTGCCGAGGCACCGATCACCACCGCACGTATGCCGTTCATGATTTGCGGAAGATCCGTTCGGGCTTGACCAACGGCTCGAAGCGATCGCTGTAAGCGGAGAAATCCACCGATTCCTTGCTGCCTAACACCAGAAAACCGCGGTGGCACAAGGACTCATGAAACAGGCCCAAGGCCCGGTCCTGCAGGTCCTTGTTGAAATAGATCAGCACGTTGCGGCACGACACCAATTGCGTTTCTGAGAACACGCTGTCGGTGGCCAGGCTGTGGTCGGCGAAGGTCACGTTGTCGCGCAGGGTGCTGTCCATGATGGCGTTGCCGTAGGCGGCGGTGTAGTACTCGGTGAAATCACGGCGGCCGCCGGCCAGGCGGTAGTTTTCCTCATACTCGCGCATGCTCTGCATCGAGTAGATGCCCTGCTTGGCCTTGTCCAGCGAGCGCGGGTTGATGTCGGTGGCATAGATGATGGTGCGCTCGAGCAGGCCTTCCTCACGCAAGAGGATAGCCATCGAGTACACCTCCTCGCCGGTGCTGCAGCCAGCGATCCAGATCTTGATCGAAGGCCAGGTGCGCAGCAGCGGCACCACTTCGTTGCGCAGGGCAAGGAAGTGGCTCGGGTCGCGGAACATCTCGCTGACCGGGATCGTCAGGAACTGCAGCAACTGCATGAACATGCCCGGGTCGTGCAGCACCCGCTCCTGCAGCGCCGACACTGTCAGGCAGTCGAACTGGCGCAGGGCGTGCAAGATGCGGCGCTTGATCGAAGCGCCGGAGTAGTTGCGAAAATCGTAGCTGTACTTGAGGTAGATCGCCTCGATCAGCAGCCGGATCTCGATGTCGGTGTTGCGCTCGCTAGTCAAATTCGCTCCAGTTGCGGCAGCCATACGCGGATCAACGAGAACAAGCGGTCCAGGTCGATCGGTTTGGCCAGGTAATCATTGGCGCCAGCCTGCAGGCATCGCTGCTGGTCATCCTTCATCGCCTTGGCGGTCACGGCGATGATCGGCAGCTTGCGCCAGCGCGGTTGCTGGCGGATCAGCCGGGTAGCCTCGAAGCCGTCCATCTCCGGCATCATCACATCCATCAGCACCAGGTCGATGTCGTCATGCTGCTCCAGGCGCTCAATGGCCTCGCGCCCGTTGCGGCCGATCTCGACGATGGCGCCCTTGTGCTCCAGGGCACTGGTCAGGGCGAAGATGTTACGCACATCGTCATCCACCAGCAGTATCTTGCGGCCCTCGAACACCTTGTCGCGGCTGCGTGCGGTCTTGAGCATGCGCTGGCGTTCATGGGACAACTGCGATTCGACTTTGTGCAGGAACAGCGTCACTTCGTCGAGCAGGCGCTCTGGCGAGCGGGCGCCCTTGATAATGATCGAGCGCGAGTACTTGAGCAGTTCGGTTTCTTCTTCGCGGGTGAGGTTGCGACCGGTGTAGACAATAACCGGCGGGAATGAACGGATGTCCTCGGCGGTCATGCGCTTGAGCAGTTCGTTGCCGAGCATGTCTGGCAGTTTGAGGTCGATGATCATGCAGTCGTAGATGTTCTCGCGCAGCAGCGCCAGGGCATCCTGGGCCATGGCCACGGCGGTGATCTCGATATCATCATCGCCGATCAGGCGGGCGATGCTCTCGCGCTGCAGGTCGTCATCTTCTACCAGCAGGATGTGCTTGAGCTTCTGCGTAAGCTTCGCTTCCAGGCGGCCGAACACCTCCTTGAGCTCTTCGCGGCTGGTTGGTTTGACCGCGTAACCCACTGCGCCCATGTGCATGGCCGCCTCGACGCGGTCTTCGACCGAAATGATGTGCACCGGAATGTGCCGGGTGCTGGCCAACTCCTTCAAGCGCTGCAGCACGGTCAGGCCTGAATGGTCGGGCAGGCGCATGTCCAGCAGGATCGCATCGGGGATGTACTGCGCGGCCAGCGCAAAGCCTTCGTCGGCGCCCTGGGCGACCAGGCAGCTGTAGCCCAGTTCATGGGCCAGGTCGAAGAGGATGCGGGCAAAGTTCGGTTCGTCTTCGATGACCAGGATGCAGCGGTTGCTGAACGGTGCCCGGTCGCGGTCATCGGCAAAGGCCGGTGCCAGCAGTTTAGGCGCCACAGCGCTGGCGATCTGGGGTGCCGGCGGCAGGCTGTCGACCGCAGGCCGAAGGCTGAGGGCCTCGACCTCTTCTGCCTCGGCCTCGTAACGCTCCGGCACGATCAGGCTGAACACGCTGCCCTGGCCAGGGCTGCTGTCGACGCTGATCTGCCCGCCCAGCAAGTGCGCCAGGTCGCGGGAAATGGACAGGCCAAGGCCGGTGCCGCCATAGCGACGGTTGCTGCTGCCGTCGACCTGGTGGAACGCACCGAAGATCGCCTGCTGCTGGTCGGCTGCGATACCGATGCCCGAATCGCGTACGGCGAACACGATGCCGGTGCCCGCCTGGTAGCTGATGGTCATGGTGACCTGGCCGTGGTCGGTGAACTTGATGGCGTTGGACAGCAGGTTCTTGAGGATCTGTTCCAGGCGCTGGCGGTCGGTGAACAGCGTGACCGGTACCTGCGGCTCGACCTTGACCTCGAAGGCCAGGCCCTTGTGCTCGGCCAGCGGCAGGAACATGCCGCGCAGGCCTTCGACCAGGCGCTCCAGCCGAGTGGTTTCGGGGCGCATTTCGAGCTTGCCGGCTTCGACCTTGGCGATGTCGAGGATGTCGTTGATCAAGTTCAACAGGTCGTTGCCGGCCGAATAGATCGACTCGGCAAACTTGATCTGTTCGGCACTGAGGTTGCCCTCGCCGTTCTCGGCCAGCAACTTGGCCAGGATCAGCGAGCTGTTGAGCGGCGTGCGCAGCTCGTGGGACATGTTGGCGAGGAACTCGGACTTGTACTTGCTTGAGCGCTGCAGGTCGTCGGCACGGGCCTGCAGTTCTTCCTGGGCCTGGCTCAGTTCGTCGTTCTTGCGGTCAAGGGCATCGGTGCGTTCGGACAGCTGCTCGTTGGTCTGCTCAAGCTCGGCCTGCTGGGTTTCCAGGTGCGCCTGGGACTCTTTGAGCACGCGCGATTGCTCTTCGAGCTCTTCGTTGGCGGTCTTGAGCTCTTCCTGCTGCACCTGCAGCTCTTCGTTGAGCTGCTGGGTTTCAGCCAGCACTTCCTGCAGGCGCTGGCGGTAACGGGCGCTTTCGATGGACATGCCGAGGTTGCCGCCGACCCGCTCCAGCAGCTCGTCGTCACGCTCCTGCAGCGGGCGCAGGAAGCCCAGTTCGATCACGCCGTTGATCTGGCCATCCTCGCTGGCCGGCATCAGCAAAGCGCTGCGCGGCAGGCCGCTGCCCAGGCCGGAACTCAGGCGGTAGTAGTCTTGCGGCAAGTCATCCAGGCGCAGCAGGCGGCCTTCACGAACCGCCTGGGCCAGCAGCCCGTCGTGGGCGGCCAGCACCTGTTCGCGGGCCTGTTCCTCGGCGTCCAGGCCATAGCTGGCCACGCGCACCAGGCGGCCATGGCCATCACGCACGTACAGGGCACCTACCACACTGCCCAGGTAGCTGGCGAAGAAGCGCAGGATGTTGTCACCCAGCATCGGCAGGGTCAGTTGCCCCAACACCTGTTCGGCCAGTTGGGTCTGGCCGTTGCGCAGCCAGGCTTGGTGCTCCAGGCGTTCGGCCGAGCGCTGCTGGGCCTTGAGGTTGTCGTCATAACTGTTCGACAGTGCCAGCAGGTCACGGCGGCCCAGGTAGGCCAGCAGTGCGCTGAGGCCGACGATCAACAGCACGAAGGCGGAAATGGCCGTTACCGTGACGCTGCTGACCTTTTCGTTGCGGGCCATGCGCAGTTGCTGCTCGGTGCCGACCAGGTCGTCGAACTCCTTGCGGATTTCATCGGTAATGCGCTTGCCGCGGCCATTGCCGACCGACTCGCGGTAGTCGCCGCCGGCGCGGCGCTGGTTGATCATTTCGTTGCCGAACTCGTTCCAGGCCTGCTGCAGGGCCACCAGCCGGTCGATGCGGTCAACCTGCTGCGGGTTGTCCTCGACCATGCCGCGCAGGCTCTGCAGGCTGCCGATGATCTTCGGCTTGGCCACCTCGTAGGGGTCGAGGAAGCGCTCGTCGCCGGTGATCAGGAAGCCGCGCATGCCGGTTTCCATGTCGATCGACAGCTTGACCGTTTCGTTGGCATTGCCGATCACCCGATCGGTGTGCTCGACCCATTGCATGGCCGACAGCAGGTAGCTGATCACCGCGACAAAGGCCACGGCGCCCAGCAAGCCTACCCCCAAAGGCAGGCCAACGTTGCGGCTCAACAGCTTGCGAAAGCTTTGCTGGTCCATCGAGGCAGCTTGAATCATGTGAAAACGCCCGAGCGAAAAAAAGTCCATTGAACGGTGTGGCGAAAAAGCCAGATTTACCTGCCGCCGCACTCACCGATTATCAGCGATTCTAACCAGCTTTAGCGGCTGAGGCAGGGCATTTAGCCAGTATTTGAAGACTGCGTTGGCCAATCGTTCCCTCCAATTGCAACGATCGGTATCCTCAGGGAACTTCTGCCGCCACCCGGCGCACAGAATAAAGACATTCTTCTGGTACAGGATCAAACAATGCACCTCTTGGTAGTCGAAGATGACGACATCGTCCGTATGCTGATGGTCGAAGTGCTCGACGAACTGGGCTATGCGGCGATCGAGGCGGACTGCGCCAGTGCCGCGCTCAAAATCCTTGAAGACCCGCAACAGCCGCTGGCGCTGCTGATGACTGACGTGGGCCTGCCGGACATGCGCGGCGAAGAGCTGGCCGCCAAGGCCCGTGCACTGCGGCCGGTGTTGCCGGTGCTGTTTGCCAGCGGTTACGCCGAAAGCCTCAACGTGCCGGAGGGCATGCACATGATTGGCAAGCCGTTCAGCATTGATCAGCTGCGTGACAAGGTGGTCGCCATTTTGGGCGAGGCCTGAAAAGTCAGCAGTGGATTCTTCGCGGGCAAGCCCGCGAAGGGCCCACGCAGCTCTATTCTCGCCGCAACAGGTAAGTATCCATGATCCACCCCTTGCGCGCCCTCGCCTCCTCCCGCACTTCAAGGATTCGTGCCTTGACCACCTGCAATGGCCCGGCAATCAGCACCTCGTCGTCCGTGCCCAAGTAAGCCCCCCAGTAGATCACCAGCCCAGGGTCATCGAGCGCGGCAAACGCGCACTGCCCATCGAGCATCACCACCACATTGTCCAGGCCGCCCTGCTCCGCCAGGCGGCGCCCTGGCATCACGACCAACGGTTCGCCGATGCGGTTGAGCGGCACCTGATGGCGCGCCGCTAGCGCCTGAACACTGCTGATGCCGGGGATCACCTGCAAACGCAGCGACAGGCCGCGTTCGCGCACCCGTTGCAGGACGCGCAAGGTACTGTCATACAGGCCCGGCTCGCCCCAGAGCAGAAAGGCGCCAATGTCGCCGCTGCCCATTTCATCTGTGATCAGCCGGGCATACAGCGCGGCACGCTGACGGTGCCAATCCTCAACCGACGCCACATAATCACTGGCCTCGCCCTCGCGCTGCGGGTCCGCTACCTGCACCAGGCGATAGCCGCCTTCGGGCCGGTAGCGTTCCAGGATGGCCTTGCGCAGCCGCACCAGTTCGTCCTTGTCAGTACCCTTGTCGAGCACGAAGAACAGCGTGGCGCGGCGCAGCGCCTCGACCGCCTCATAGGTAACCTGGCGAGGGTCGCCCGGGCCGATACCGATCAGCAACAGGTCTTTCATCACAGCGCCCTGGACAATAACCAGCCGCCATTGTCGGCCGGCTACGGGTGTTTGGCAAAGCGCGCTTAGAAGATCGAGAAGTTGTAGCTGACGATCACCCGCGTTTCATCCATGTCGCGTGCCCACTTCTCATAGTTGCTGCGGTACGTGGAATTACGCAGGCGCACGCTGACATCCTTGAAGGTGCCGGTTTGCACCTGGTACTTGAACTCGGTATCGCGTTCCCACTCCTTGCCTTCGGCGTTACTGCCCGGGACCTTGATGTGGTCGCCGTTGATATAGCGGGTGAAGAACGTCAGGCCGGGCACGCCGAGGGCCTTGAAGTCGTAGTCGTAACGCAGCTGCCAGGAGCGCTCCTGGGCGGCGGCGAAGTCGTTGACCTGCGCATAGTTGACCAGGTACGGGTTGCTGCCATCGAGGTACGGCATGGCACTTTCGCCATACATGCGTTGCCAGCCGGCGCTGATCTTGTGCCCGCCCAGGCTGTAGCCGAGCATGCCGCTGAAGGCGCGATGGTCGATTTCGCCGGCGCGGGCGCTGCCGATGTCGTCACTTTTGATCAGGCGCAGGTCGGCCGAAAGGCTCCCGAGCGCGAGCGGCTGGCTGGCCACCAGGCCAAGAAAGTGCTGGCGGTAGATGTTTTCCAGCTTGGCCACCTGGTACTGGGCGCTGAGCCGGTCATTGAAGCGGTAATCCAGGCCGGCCAAATCGAAGTGGTCGGCTTCGATATCGCAGGCATAACGCTTGTTCTTGCAATGCACGCGAATGTCCTGGCGATCAGTGGAATCACGCGCGGTGTATTTGTTCAGGCGGGCCAGGGTGAACTTCAGGTCATGGAGTTCTTCGGATGTGAGCATGGCGCCGTGGAACATAGTCGGCAACAGGCGGCCATCGTTGTATTTCAATAGCGGCACATCCGGCATCATCGAACCGTACTTGAGCACGGTGTTGGACACCTTGACCTTGGCTGCCAGGCCCATCTTCGCATACTGGTCGGCAGAGTGCCGTGGGTCATGACCTGTAGACGGCAGCAAGCCGCTGTTACTGTCCGCCGGGCTGGAGTCGAGCTTGAAACCGAACATGCCCAGCGCATCCACGCCAACGCCTACCGGGCCTTGGGTATAACCTGACTGGACATTGAGAATGAAACCTTGCGCCCATTCTTCGCGCTTGGACGCACCCTGGCTGGAACTGCTGTGGCCGTCACGGAAGTCCCGGTTGAAATAGACATTGCGCGCTTCAACCTTGGCACTGCTGTCTTCTAGAAAACCGGCGGCCTGGGCAGGCGCGCCAGCACACAACAGCAACAGGCCGGCAACACGGCGCCCGGGGGCGAGAGGAAGGGGGGCAAACATGCGAGGGAAGATCCAAAGTCAGGCGAAAAAACAATACGCGGCAACGCTGTGCCACGCTGATGCGACGCGGCCGAAGAGCATTCGACCATCATCTGAAATGATCGCGCACAAGCTCTGGAATGCACCATTGGACCATGGTCTACAGGCACTGGAGTGGGCAGCGAGAAACGCTCGAAGCCACCGCTCGGAAAACTTGTAAAGTTCCCGTCTTACTTGGAAAAGTTTGCGGTTTACCCAACTGCTACTAATGTCTACACTCGATATCAGCGAACAGTTTTACCCACCCGCGTGGCCGGCGTTAATTCTCTTCAATGTTCGTCGCGCCTGCCACGGATGACGTACAGGAGTGATTACAGTGTCCAGACTTGCAGAGTTTCGTGCTGCCGAAAAAGCGCTCCAGGAACAGATGGCTCAACTGGAGGCGCTGAAAAAGGATGCCGGCCTAAAACGCGAAATCGAATTCGAGCAGAAACTAGTCGGCCTGATGAAAAGCTATGACAAAGGTCTGCGCGATATCATCGCCATCCTCGACCCTAAGGCCGTGACCCGCGGCGCAGCCAGCGCCCCCAAACAGCAACGCCGTCCGCGCGTGGTGAAAGTGTATGAAAACCCGCACACCGGCGAGCTGATCGAGACCAAAGGTGGTAACCACCGAGGCCTCAAGGCGTGGAAAGAACAGTATGGCGCCGGCACGGTGGAAAGTTGGCTACGCTGATGAAACGTCAACACTTGCTTCACACTTTTTTCACAAGGGCTGGCTCAGTATCGAGACAGCTAAAGGACTAGCGACCCCATCACGCGCCCGCACATGCGGGCCTCTCTTCCAGCGCCCTGCCTTGTGCAGGGCGCTTTCATTTGCGCAATCGCTTCACTGCCGTATCATGGCCCCCTGTCTGTTCCGCTGGCCCCGCTGCCAGCCTCGTCTCTGGAGTACCCATGAGCCTGCACGATCTGCAAACCCTGCCAGGTGTCACCGCACAGCCTGACGCCGCTACCGCCAACTTCGTCTTCAACCACACCATGCTGCGGGTCAAGGACATCGAGAAATCGTTGGATTTCTACACCCGCGTGCTGGGCTTCCGCCTCGTCGATAAACGTGACTTCCCGGAAGCGGCCTTCAGCCTGTACTTCCTGGCGCTGGTCGACCCGGCGCAAATCCCTGCCGATGACGCCGCACGCCACCAGTGGATGAAATCTATCCCTGGCGTGCTGGAGCTGACCCACAACCACGGCACCGAGAACGACCCGGAGTTCGCCTACCACAACGGCAACACCGACCCACGCGGCTTTGGCCACATCTGCATTTCGGTGCCGGATGTGCGCGTTGCCTGTGCACGCTTCGAGGCACTGGATGTACCGTTCCAGAAGCGCCTGGCCGATGGCCGCATGAACCACCTGGCGTTCGTCAAGGACCCGGACGGTTACTGGGTCGAAGTGATCCAGCCAACCGAACTCAAAGGCTGAGTACGCGTTGCGAGCCTCGTCGGCTCGCGCTCGTCGGGCCGGGAACTCCCGGCCCCTTGCTGTGGTATATGAAGGTAAGCGCTTCACTAGCCACAGCGAGGTAAGGACGATGCAATCTCTTCACTGTGAATACCGCGACCACACCATCACCGCCAGCGTGATGCCTCACCCCGACTCTCCTCTGCCCTATGCGGCCGGTTGCCTTATCACCGACCCTGAAGGGCATACCAGCAAGCGATTGTCGATGCCGATGAAGTTCTTCTCAGACCTTGAGCACGCTCAGCATGTGTCCTTGGCGCATGGCAGGGCCTTGGTGGATCAACGGCTGGACGAAGGGCATAAAGCGTTCTGAGGGGCACTGGCGGTACTGGCCTCTTCGCGGGGCAAGCCCGCTCCCACAGGAAGTGGGAACCCCAGCGGGCTTGCCCCGCGAAGAGACTGGCGCAGGCGACCTAGATATCCCGCGCGTAAGCCACGGCAGCTTCAACCTGCTCCGGCGTCGGTCGCACCCCGGTGTACAACACAAACTGCTCCAGCGCCTGAAGTGCAATTACCTCCAAGCCGGTGATCACCGGCTTGCCCAACGCCTGGGCCCGGCGAATCAGAGGCGTCAGGGCCGGCATCGCCACCACATCGAACACCCGTTCGGCTGCTGCTATGGCGGCCTCGCTGAAGGCCAGCTCCTGCGCTTGCGGGCCGCCAGACATGCCAATTGGCGTCACGTTCACCAACATTGGCGGGCAACGATCACCCAGCTCAGCCACCCAGCGATAACCACACACATCCGCCAGTTGCCGCCCGGCCTGCTCGTTGCGCGCCACGATGAGTCCCTCCTTGAACCCCGCATCGCGCAGCGCGCTGGCAACCGCCTTGGCCATGCCGCCACTGCCGCGCAGGGCAAAGGCAGTGTGCGGGTCGACACGATGCTGCTCGAGCAGTTGCCGCACCGCAAGGTAGTCGGTGTTATAGGCCTTGAGGTGGCCGTCGCAATTGACCAGCGTGTTGACCGATTCGATGGCTGCGGCTGACGGGTCAACCTCATCGACCAACGCCAGGCAGGCCTCCTTGTACGGCATCGAGACCCCGCACCCCCGAATGCCCAGCGCCCGGATGCCCGCCACAGCAGCGGGCAAGTCCGAGGTGCTCATCGCCTTGTAGTAATAATCCAGGCCCAACTGCTGGTAGAGATGATTATGAAAGCGCACCCCGAAGGTACCCGGCCTGCCGGCCAGGGAAATGCACAGTAGCGTGTCTCTGCTGGGAGTTACCGTCATAACCTGCTCCTTATTCGTAACTGAAACGATTATTCAGCCTAACAGAGGCCGCCACTGGTCGTCCCTTACACAACCTTTACCGTTTCCCTGCGCTCAGCTGACAGACTCCAGAGTCATAGTAATAAGGCCCCAAGCGCGGGGCTTTATCACGAGGTAGTCACATGAACCGTCTTATCCCTGGAATCGCCCTGCTGGTCGGTGCCCTGGCCATCAGTGGGCAAGCATCCGCCCACGGTGGCGGCGGTGGCTGGTATGGCCCAGGCCCCCTGCTGGGTGCTGCTGTGGTTGGGGCAGTGGTCGGGGCGACGGTTTCCGGCGGCCACGACCGTACCGTATATGTCGAGCGCCAGCCCGCTTACTATCCGCCACCCCCGATATACGTGCAGGCACCACCGCCGCCGGTGTACTACCAGCCCTATTACGTGCCCGCTCCGCCGCCGCCGGCCTACCGCACCTATGGCCCGCCACCGGTGTACTACGGCCCGCCACGCTGGTAACTGTTGATAAAGCTAATGAGCACTATTGAGCAAGTTGATTTCAAACCGGACCGGCTGCTGCGTAAGGTAGGGCCATGTTTTACAGGAGGTCCACATGGCCACTATCCATATCATGTCCGTTGTCGGCAGCGCCGTCCCTTCTACCCTGCGTGAAAAGGGCCTGCTGGCTTGCTGGTACCTGGTTAGCAATGGCGAACCAGTGAGCGGCCCACTGGCCACTCGCGCCTCTGCCCAGGCCCTTGCCGAACAGCTCAAGGCCGACTGCCTGATCGCTTGACCGAATTTGTTGTGCGTTGCTCCCTACGCCTGTTCTGACCCGCCTCTTGGCGGGTCTTTTTTTGCCCGGACAAACCGACGAACGGATGCGGCAAAACCGTTACAGCATGAAGCTTTTTTCATATCGATGGGGTGGTGTAACGAGCAATCGACAGCCGTTCAGCCATACTCCACAATGCGAGCGTTTTTTGGGGGAAAACCCTTGCACAGCCAACGACATACCAACTTTTAGTGAGCCTCAACGTGAAAACATCCCTGTCCATCCTCAGCCTGCTGCTGTTGCTCACAGGTACCGCGACCCTCCCGTCGACCGCTGCTGCACAACCCCCTGCCCAGGTTCAACGTGACCCTTCCAAGCTGCATCTGGCTTCCGGCAGCGCCCTGCTGATCGACCTGAACACCAACCAGGAACTGTATTCGAGCCACGCCGACCGCGTGGTGCCGATCGCCTCGGTGACCAAACTGATGACGGCGATGGTGGTGCTGGACGCCAAGCTGCCCATGGATGAGATGCTCACCATGACCATCGCCAACAACCCGGACATGAAAGGCGTCTACTCGCGCGTGCGCCTGGGCAGTGAGCTGAACCGCCGCGAAACCCTGCTGATCACCTTGATGTCGTCGGAAAACCGCGCCGCCACCACGCTGGCCAACCACTACCCCGGTGGTTACCCAGCGTTCATCAAGGCGATGAATGCGAAGGCCCGCAGCCTGGGCATGGCGCATACCCGTTACGTGGAGCCGACCGGCCTGTCGACGCAGAACGTTTCCAGCGCCCGCGACCTCGCCAAGCTGCTGATGGCATCGCGCAAGTACCCGATGCTGAGCGAGCTGTCGACCACCCGCGAAAAAACCGTGGCGTTCCGCAAGCCCAACTACACGCTGGGCTTCCGCAATACCGACCACCTGGTGAACAAGAGTAATTGGGACATCAAGCTGACCAAGACCGGCTTTACCAATGAGGCCGGCCATTGCCTGGTACTGCTGACCCGCATGGATAATCGCCCGGTGGCCATGGTGATCCTTGACGCCTTCGGCAAGTACACCCACTTTGCCGATGCCAGCCGCATGCGCCAATGGCTGGAAACCGGCGCAGCCAAGCCGGCACCTGCAGTGGCCATGCAGTACAAGTCGGACCGGCAGACCAAAGGCCGGTTGGCTTCGGAGTAACGGCTGCGGGCCATTCGCGGTTAGTCGCGAATGGCCCATGCACCCCCTTACGCCTGCGTGCTGACCATCCCGCCTGCACTGCTGCCGCCGGTCGTCTGCAACGCTTCGAGCAGTTGTGCCGTGGCAGTCATGATCTCGCCATTGATCGTGGCAATACTCGCCTGCTTGCCAGTCACTGCGGCCAACTTGGCCGTCTCGTCCATCTTCTGCGCCATCAGATTGGCCAGTTGCTTCTGTTCATCGGCCAGCTGCTTCTGCAGCTTCTTGATCATCTCGCGCAGTTGCTTGATGTGTGCGGGCTCCGAACTCTCGTCGCTTTGCTGCGCCCCTTGCGCGCCGCCGCCGCCCTGAGCCTTCGAGGTTTCCGTTGACGCGGCCTGAGCGCCGCTCTTCTGTGCGTCATCGGTTTTTTCGGTTTCACTACCGCTGGCAGCCTGGGCCGTACTTGCAGCCTGCACCGATGCCGAGTTGATGGTGACCGCTGAGATGCCTGTCATGTTCGAGCCCCTGCCTTCAAATAGGTCCTTGCGTTGACCCCACTATCGGCAGGGCTGCGCAATTCTTTAGGCCCCCCAGGTCCTCGCCTGCGCGGCGCCTCAGTAAATTCCCCACCACGTGGCTCGTTCCAACCAATGTACTCGCGCAGGAGCCGGAGCACCGGCGGGCGCACACATTCGACCATTATGGAATCGCAGCCATGAGCCAGTCTTCAAACACGGAAACCATCAAGGATCTGATCGGCGTGGGCTTCGGCCCGTCCAACCTGGCCTTGGCCATCGCCCTGGAAGAGCTCGCGCAGACCCAAGGCCATGCCCTCGACGCACTGTTCATTGACAAGCAGAAGGAATACCGCTGGCACGGCGAAACCCTGGCCACCCAGAGTGAGCTGCAGATCTCCTTCCTCAAGGACCTGGTCTCGCTGCGCAACCCCACCAGCCCCTACAGCTTCGTCAATTACCTGCATCAGAAGCAACGCCTGGCCGACTTCATCAACCTCGGTACCTTCTATCCCTGCCGCCTGGAGTACAACGACTATCTGCGCTGGGCTGCCGAGCATTTCGCCACCCAGGCGGTCTATGGCGAAGAGGTGCTGCGTATCGAGCCGGAAGTCAAAGCCGGCCGGGTCGAGCATCTGCGCCTGGTATCGCGCGATGTACAAGGCCGCGAATACAGCCGACGCACCCGCTCGGTTGTGGTCGGCAGCGGCGGCACGCCGAAAATTCCGGAAAAGTTCGGTGCGTTCAAGGATGACCCTCGGGTCTTTCACCACTCGCAGTATTTGAGCAGCCTCAACAAACTGCCGTGTGCCGAAGGCAAGCCGATGCGTATTGCCGTGATCGGCTCCGGCCAGAGTGCCGCCGAAGCATTCATCGACCTCAACGACAGCTACCCGTCGGTGAAGGTCGACATGGTGCTGCGCGGGTCCGCGCTCAAACCTGCTGACGACAGCCCATTCGTCAACGAGATCTTCTCGCCGGACTACACCGACCTGGTCTACAACGAACCCGCTGACCAGCGCGCCAAGCTGCTGGGTGAATACCACAACACCAACTACTCGGTGGTCGACCTGGACCTGATCGAGCGCATTTACGGCATCCTCTACCGCCAGAAGGTGTCCCATCAGTTCCGCCACAATGTGCTGTGCCGTCGGCACGTGGAGGCTGTAGTCGCCACCCGCGAGGGCATCGAGCTGACCCTGCGCGACCTGGCCACCGGCCAACAGCTGACTCACCGTTACGACGCGATCATTCTTGCAACCGGCTACGAACGCCGTTCGCACCGCGACCTGCTCGCTCCGCTGGCAGGCTACCTGGAAGACTTTGCCGTCGACCGCAACTACCGGGTGCTAGCGAGCCAGGACCTGCAAGCCTCGGTTTACCTGCAAGGGTTCTGCGAAAACAGCCATGGCCTGAGCGATACCCTGCTGTCGGTGCTGCCATCGCGTGCAGCCGAAATCGGCCAGGCCCTGTACCACGACCTGGCTCGTCAACAAGGCAAAGCGCAACCCGTGGCCGCCCTGACCAGCGCCTGATCCCCCCGCGTAGCCCCGCAAAAGCCGGCACGGTGCCTCGGTCACCTGCCGGCTTTGTGCTTTCCGAAACATTTGCTTGCATTTAAATCGGCAGGATTTCCATTCTCATTCGTCTTTATAAATGCAGCCCCAGTGGTTGGGCATAAGCTCGACCCTCATTTTCAGAAGACCGACTGATGGCCAAATCACCGAAAAAATCCAAGTCCAAGCTGTGGTTCCTGGTCCACAGCTGGCTCGCCCTGCCGATCTGGTTTTTCGTCCTGATCGTCTGCTTCACCGGGATGCTTGCCGTGGTGAGTCAGGAAATCGTCTGGCTGGCCAACCCCGATGTGCGTGCCAGCAAGCCTGCCGACAGCGCCGAACGCCTGAGTTTCCAGCAAGTACTGGACGCTCTGAACAAGGCCGAACCCGACATGTCCGTGCGCTCGCTGAGCCAGCCGGACGGGGCGCATTTCGCCCTCAATGCACGCGTAACCCTCGCCGATGGCACCACCCCGACGCTCTACGTCAACCCGTACACCGGGGCGATCCAGGGCAAGATGCCTGACTTCAACTTCGAAGCCTTCACTCGTGCCCTGCATGGCTGGTGGTTGGTGCCATTCACCAACGGGTACAGCTGGGGCTGGTACCTGGTGTCGCTGCTTGGTTTGCCGATGCTGGCATCGCTGGTCACCGGCCTGGTGGTGTACAAGAAGTTCTGGAAAGGCTTTTTCAAACCCGTGCGCACCGGCCATGGTTCGCGCATCTTCTGGGGCGACCTGCATCGCCTGGCCGGCGTCTGGTCCATCTGGTTCATCGCGGTCATTTCGATAACCGGCATATGGTTCCTGATCCAGGCCATCCTCGGCGACAATCACATCACCATTTCCAGCGAACCGGTGGTACCGGTGATTGCCCGTGAGCAGGTGCCGCAGACCAACGACGGCAGCCCCGCGCCACGCATCGACCTGGACGAGGCGGCGCGCATCGCCGGCCTGGCCATTCCGGGCCTGGACATCAGCTTCGTCTCGCTGCCTGCCACCGCCTACAGTCACATCGACTTGGGTGGGCGCGGCTGGTACCCGCTGATGTTCCAAAGCGCCGCGATCAACCCCTACACCCGCGTCGTCGACAGCCAGTTCCTGCTCGGCGACCGCAGCGCCCTGGAGTTCGTCACCGAATCGATGCGGCCTTTGCACACCGGAGACTTCGGCGGCCTTGCGATCAAGCTGGTGTGGTTCTTCTTCGGCCTGGTTCTGACGCTGATGGTCTTGAGCGGCCTGCTGATCTGGACCAAACGCACCGCACAGGCCACCGCTGCTGCGCTCAAGCGCAGCGAACGGGCACCCCGCGCGCGGGCCAGCGACATCACCGCGGAGATTCAACCATGAGCCAGGCCCGAGCCCTACCCGCCACCCCGTTGAAACAGTTCTGGCTGAAGTGGCGCTTCCACCTGAACATCCTGCTGATCCTCATCCCGCTGGGCTTCATGCCCAAGTACTTCGCCGACGCCAGAATGTTCCGCGGCGATGCCGGGCTGGGCGTGAACCAGATCAGCGATATCCAGGTCGGCCCCTACAGCCTCGACCTTGCCGAATTGCGTGACGAGGCGCCCCGCGCCGACGGCCCGGCAGGCCATTTCAAAGCCTTCAACGCTGCGTTGTGCAAGGCCTGCACTAATGAGGTGAAGGCCGTCTACCTGCGCATCGGCAAACCCCGCAGCCTGCGTGCAGCCGGCACCATCTTCTTCGGCGCGCCGTACCGCATGGGCACCAACCTGCCGGTACCACCACGCACCAGGCCCGACGCGCAGGTGTGGGTCACCATCGAAGGCTGGGACGGCAGCATGCACCAGGCGGCGGTCCCGCTAGCCAAGGCTTCGCCGGCCACCGTGGCCTGGCTCGAGAAACAAGGAGGCAAACCATGAAACACCTGATACGCAGGCTCGCCCTGCCCTTGCTGGTACTGGCCGCTGGCCCTGCTCTGGCCCACAACCCGATGTGCGAATGTGAAGCGGTCGACGCCGGCCAGGTGAAATGCACCGGCGGCTTTTCCGACGGCAGCGGCGCACCGGGGGTGACCCTGGACGTGATCGGCTACGACGAGCAGGTACTCGTCGGCGGCAAGCTCGGCGAGGATTCGACGCTTACCTTCAAGCGCCCGGACGGGGAGTTCTACGTGCTGTTCGACGCCGGCCCCGGCCACGTGGTGGAAGTCGACTACGCCGACATCGCGCAACCATGAGCGGCCCGACCCTGAGCCGCACCCAGGTGGTGCGCCCCGCCGGTGCCGGGCATGAAACCCTGTATGTGCTGCTGGTCAGCCTGCTGATCGTGATCGTCGCCGCCACGGTGGTGCTGCTGCGGGGTGAGCGCGAAGACGAGCAAGCCATCGCCAGCCACCAGATCGACGCCCGCCGCGACCTGACGGCCGCCGAGCAAGGCATCTACACCGACCTGCTGGTAGCGTTCGATGAGGTCCAACTGCTGCGCGAAGAAACCGCTGCGGCCCCTGGCATAGAAGCCTTGGCCGAAGAAGGCCTGCCACCGTTCGTGATGGACGCGGGTAGCCAGAGCCGTGGCAGCCACCAGTGGCAATGGCTGCAGGCCGGCGCTTATCTGGGCCGCAGCCAGGCGCCACAGGTGGCAGGCAGCTTCCTGCTGATTTTGCCGGGCGACAGCAACGGCCCGGCCGATGTCTGGCTGCGCCGCGACAGCGCCGCCGTGGTGCCGGACGACCTCGGCCAGGCCGCGCTGATCGCCGCCGGCTGGCAGCAAGTGGTCAGCCATTACGACGCTGGTGTCACCCGCGAACACCGTCACTGAACCCAAGGAATTTCCCCATGTTCCGCTCTGCATTCGCCCTGCTCCTGGCCTTGGCCCTGCCGGCCCTGGCCCTGGCCGACACCGGCAAGCCCCTGCGCATCGGCATCACTCTGCACCCGTATTACAGCTACGTGAGCAACATCGTCGGTGACAAGGCCGAGGTGGTGCCGCTGATTCCAGCAGGCTTCAACCCGCATGCCTATGAGCCACGGGCTGAGGACATCAAGCGCATCGGCAGCCTGGATGTGGTGGTGCTCAACGGTGTAGGCCATGACGATTTCGCCGACCGCATGATCGCCGCCAGCGAAAAGCCAGACATCAAGACCATCGAAGCGAACCAGAACGTACCGTTGCTGGCAGCCACCGGCATCGCTGCCCGCGGTGCGGGCAAGGTGGTCAACCCGCATACCTTCCTGTCGATCAGCACCACCATCGCCCAGGTCAACAACATCGCCCGCGAACTTGGCAAGCTCGACCCCGACAACGCCAAGTTCTACACCCAGAACGCCCGCGCCTACGCCAAGCGCCTGCGCACCTTACGCGCCGAGGCGCTGGCCAAGGTCACCGAGGCCCCGGGCGCCAACTTCCGCGTTGCCACCATTCACGCCGCCTACGACTACCTGGTGCGCGACTTTGGCCTGGAAGTCACTGCCGTGGTCGAGCCTGCCCACGGCATCGAGCCGAGCCCGGCGCAACTGAAGAAAACCATCGACCAGCTCAAGGCGCTGGACGTCAAGGTGATCTTCTCGGAGATGGACTTCCCGTCGGCCTATGTCGAGACCATTCAGCGCGAGTCGGGCGTGCGCCTGTACCCGCTTACGCACATTTCCTACGGCGAATACACCCAGGAAAAATACGAAGTGGAAATGAAGCGCAACCTCGACACTGTGGTACGCGCCATCCAGGAGAACCGCGCATGACCGCTGCCGCCAATCTCCAGGTACACGGCGGGCCACGCATCGAGTTCGCCGGCATCGAGCTGACACTCGGCCGCACACGCATCCTCGAACAGGTCGCTTTCAGCGTCACCGCTGGCAGCGTGCACGCCATCGTCGGGCCCAACGGCGGCGGCAAGAGTTCGCTGATCAAGACCCTGCTCGGCCAGATGCCCCACCAGGGCCAGCTGACCCTGCACTGGCCGGGTGAGCAGCAGGTGATCGGTTACGTGCCGCAGGCGCTGGAGTTCGACCGTGGCCTGCCGATGACCGTCGACGACTTCATGGCCGCGATGTGCCAGCGGCGGCCGGCCTTCCTCGGCCTGTCGCGCCGCGTGCAGCCGGCCATCGATGCGGCGCTGGCACGGGTGGGCATGCTCGACAAGCGCAAACGGCGCATGGGCGCGCTGTCGGGCGGCGAGCGCCAGCGTGTGCTGCTGGCCCAGGGCCTGATCCCCGAACCGCAGTTGCTGGTGCTCGACGAACCCATGTCGGCGCTGGACGAAGCCGGCATTCAGGTGTTCGAACAGTTGCTGCAAAGCTGGCGCCAGGCCGGCACCACCGTGCTGTGGATCGAACACGACCTGCAGGCGGTGCTGCGCCTGGCTGACCGGGTCACCGGCCTGAGCCGCCAAGTGTTGTTCGACGCCCCACCGGCACAAGCCCTGACCCCGGAGCGGCTGCTGAGCCTGTTCTCCGTCCACCCGCGCAGCGAGAGCGTCGCCTGATGAGCTATGAAGCATTTCGCCAACTGGTCCAGGAATGGGCCAGCGCTGGCTTCCTGCCGGAGGCGCTGGCCTACGGTTTCGTGATCAACGCACTGGTCGCTGGGCTGATGATCGGGCCGGTACTGGGTGGCCTCGGCACCCTGGTGGTGGTCAAGCGCTTTGCCTTCTTCTCCGAAGCGGTCGGCCATGCCGCCCTGACCGGCGTGGCCATCGGCATCCTGCTTGGCGAACCCTACACCGGCCCCTATGGCAGTCTGTTCGGCTACTGCCTGCTGTTCGGCATCTTGCTGAACTTCCTGCGCAACCGCACCGGGCTGTCGCCCGACACGCTGATCGGGGTATTTTTGTCGGTGTCGTTGGCGCTGGGTGCGAGCCTTTTGCTGATGCTGGCCGGCAAGATCAACGTGCATATCCTCGAGAACGTGCTGTTCGGCTCGGTACTGACCGTCAGCGCCCACGACCTGGTGGTGCTTGGGGTGGTTGCAACCCTGGTACTGGCGCTGGCCCTGCCACTGTATAACCGCATCATCCTGGCCAGCTTCAACCCGCAATTGGCGGCAGTACGTGGCGTGGCGGTGAAGACTCTGGACTACCTTTTCGTGGTGCTGGTAACGCTGGTCACGGTTGCGTCAGTGAAGGTGATCGGGGCGATCCTGGTCGGTGCGCTGCTGGTGATCCCGGCGGCAGCCGCGCGCCTGGTCAGCCAGTCGCTCAAGGGCTTCTTCTTCATCTCGGTGCTGATTGCCACACTGAGCACGCTGCTGGGCATCCTGCTGCCGATCGTCTTCGACCTGCCAGTGCCCTCGGGCGCGGCGATCATCCTGGTCGCCGGTATCTGCTTCGCCCTCGCAGCCCTCGCCCGCGCCCTCGTCCCACGCCTGCAAGGAAACCCGGCATGAACCTGAAACAGTTGACTTTGGCACTGGCCCTGGCCGGCCTGCCTGCGCTCTCATCTGCCACGCAAGTGCTCACCACCCTGCCGGTCACCCACAGCCTGGCCAGCGCCTTGCTCGACGGCACCTCGGTGCAACTCAAACGCGCCGCCCCGGCCAACCTGCCGGCCAGCCGCCAGCCTTCCTACTTCAGCAGCCGTGGCGGTGAAGGCCTGGCCAAAGCTGCGCAACAGGCGGATGCGGTGATCGGTGTGCGCTCGATCTGGCGCGACGACCCGCTGTACCCGATGGCCCGGCGCAGCAATATCCGCATCGTCGAGATCGATGCCGCGCGGCCGGTTGACGGCGCCCTGCCGGGTATCGCGGTGAGTGGCGACGACGCCTACGGCGCCTACCCCTGGCTGAACCCGACCAACCTGGGGCGCATGGCCGACGTATTGGCCAATGACCTGGAGCGCCTGGCGCCTGCCGACAAGGCGAAGATCCAGGGCAACCTGGCGGGGCTCAAGCGCCAGTTGCTGGAGCTGACAGCCAACAGCCAGACCCAGTTGGCCAAGGCTGACAACCTGACCGTGGTCAGCCTGTCCGAGCGGCTGGGTTACCTGGCCAGCGGCCTGAACCTGGATGTGGTGGAGCAGGCGCTGCCGGCCGACGGCAAATGGGATGACGCGGCGCTCAAGGCGCTGGCCGAGAACCTCAAGGAGCAGGACGTGGCGCTGGTGCTGGACCACCGGCAACCGGATGCGCAGGTGGCCGAGGTGATCAAGGCTAGCGGGGCCAAACTGCTGGTGGTCGAAAGCGACCCCGAAGATGCGGTGGGCGGGCTCAAGGCCAGTGTCGATCAGGTGGTCGGGGCACTGAGCAAAGGATGATGCTGCCTGGTCTGGCCCTTTCGCGGGGCAAGCCCGCTCCCACAAGTACATGCAAGGCTTGAAGCTGCGCACACTCTGTGGGAGCGGGCTTGCCCCGCGAAAGGGCCGGCACTGGCACAGCAGATCTAACGCTTCATGCACCGCTGATACCGCTCATCCACCCGCCCTGCAAACCACGCCGTGGTCAGCTTGCGGGTAATCTTCGGGCTCTTCAATTCGATCCCCGGCAGCCTCGCCCGCGCCACCGGCTTGCCCGCCGCGGCATCAGCCAGCGCAAACACCCCGCTGTACAGCTTGCTGTCCTCGAACGCCAGGCTGTCGCCCAGCGCCAGCTGGCTGCGGATCTGCGGGTTGCGCAGCCCCAGCTTCGCACCCAGCTTGCGCGCCGCCTGCTCGGTGGTACCTGGCATGATCGCGCCCGGGGCAATCAGGTCGCCATCCAGTGCCAACGCCACCCCTGTCACCGAGCTCAAGGCAGCTTGAAACGCCGCATTGCGGCTGGCGTACCAACCCGCGTTGAAATCGGCAAAGCGATAAAGCTGGTGATCGTAGTGGGCGGGGTAGCCGAGCAAATGGCCGATGCCGAAGTACATACCGCCTCGCCGACTGAAGACTTCCTGGCGAATCGTGCCGTCGTAGGTGTACGGATAATCCTTGGCGTGCTGCTCGGCAAACTCGACACTGACCTGCATCGGGCCACCGGTGTGCACCGGGTTGAGGCCGCCGAGCAACGTCTTGCCCAGCGGCAGGCCGGCGATGAACTCGTCGTACAGGGCACTCAGCTGCCGCTCACTGCGCACCGCGAGCAGCCGCTGCTGGTAGGTCTTGCCATTGCCCGACGGTGTCTTCAACGCGCCGTCGACCAGCAAGCCCGGAATATGCAGGCTGGCTGCACGGCGGTCGATTTCTGCACGTGCGATGCGCCCCAGGTTTGGCACCTGCGGGTCGGCATTGAAGGTCGACTCCTGTTCGGTCACCGCCAGCACCGCGCACAGGTTGCTCTTGCTCGGCGCGATGCGCTGGGCTTGGAACGCCACCTGGATATCCTTGGCCCAGCCTTCGCGGTCCTTGGCCTGGGGGGGCAGCAAGCGCATGAGCTGGGCGCGCACCTTGGCAGGGTCGGCTTCGGGCTCTTCCTCGCGCCGCCCGGCGCAGCCCTGCAGCAGCGCCAGGGCCATCAGCCCCGCTGCCAACAGCCGCCCGTTCAGGGCTGATCACCGACCATGTAGGTCTTGCTGATGTGGCGGAACCGAGGGTGGCTGGCGCTGCCCATCAGCTCGAACAGGACCATTTCACGGGTGACGATGTGCGCCCCGGCCTGGCGCATGCGCGCAAGCCCCGCCGCCTTGTTCGCTGCGGTACGGCTGTCGCAGGCATCTTCGACCACGAATACCTGCTTGCCCAGGCCCAGCAGGCCAAGGACGGTCTGCAGCACGCAGACGTGGGTTTCCATGCCACAGACGATCACGTGCTCACGGGCCATCAGGCTGGCGGGCAGGCACTGCGCCGCGACGCAGGAAAAGTGGCTCTTTTCCACCACCTCGGCCGCCGGGGCTGCGGCAATGAGCTCAGGCAGGGTGTGGCCCAGGCCTTTGGGATACTGCTCCGAGATCACGATCGGCAGCTCCAGGTCGGCACTCGCGGCCAGCAACCAGCGCGCACGTGCGCGGGTGCCCTCGGGGTCGCTCATGGCGCCGATGAGTTTTTCCTGGATGTCGACGGCCAACAGCGTGGCCTTGTGAGGGTCGATCAGCATGGTCTGCCTCTTGCCTGGGAAAAGCCCTAGCCTCCCCCAGGCAAGCGGCGGCGTCAATCAGGCCGAACGCCTGAGCGGCTCCAGCGACGCAGCCAGCGCAGCGAGTACGCGGTCCTCGTGCTCATGGATGAAGAAGTGGCTGCCAGGGAACATCCGCAAGGTGAATTCACCGTGGGTTTCTTGCCCCCAGGCCAGCAACTGCTCCTCGCTGGCCCGGTCATCTTCGCCGCCTAACACGTGCAGCGGGCACGCCAAGGCGGGCCGCTGGCGGTAGGCGTAACGGCCACAGAGCAGAAAGTCGGCGCGCAGGATCGGCAACGTCAGGCTCATCAGCTCGGCGTTGGCCAACACTTCTTCCGGGGTGCCATTGAGCTCGCGCAGCTCGTTCCTCAGCTCATCGTCAGATTTCGGGTCGCGCCAATTCTTGCCGTCGTAATCCTCACGCCGGGTCGGCGCTGCAGTACCGCAGGCGAACAACGCCCGTGGCGGCGGGCAGCCCAGCGCCTGCAGCTCGTGGGCCAGCTCGAAGGCCAGCAACGCGCCCAGGCTATGGCCCAGCAGTGCATACGGCGCCGCAGCGGCCAGGCGTTGTTCGGCTGCCAGTTGCCTGGCAAGGGCCTGCATGTCGGTGTGCAGCGGCTCGCCCATGCGCGCACCGCGCCCGGGCAATTCGACCGGGCGCAGCTGAATCCAGGCCGGCAGCTTGCGCCGCCAGCGACTGTAGACCATGGCGCTGGCGCCTGAATACGGCAAGCACAGCAGGTTGAGTACGGTCACTGTGCAGCGGCTTCAGCCATCTTCTGACGCAGGCTCAGCGGGCGCATGTCGGTCCAGACCTCGTCGATGTAAGCCAGGCAGTCCTTCTTCAGGCCGCTCTTGCCCACAGCACGCCAGCCGTTGGGGATCGCCTTGTAGTCGGGCCAGATGGAATACTGCTCTTCGTGGTTGACCACTACCTGGAACTGGATATCGTCGCGGTCGAAAACGGAAGTCATTGCCTGTCTCCTTGAGTGATAGATGCCCGAGTGCGCTTGGCGTAGGGCGGCTCTCAGATAGACGTAGGAAGCTTCCGGAAAATTAGGGGCTGTTTTTTGGCGTAGCGGCTCAAGCCCCGCCAAGCAAGTCATGCGCATCCAGCAACCGGTACGCCACCTCGGGGTTGCGCTCCAGCCCCCGCCGAATCGCCGCAGGAATTGACTGCCGGGTCTTGCGACACAACCCCGTCTGCTGATCCAACTCAATGACAATACCGCGCATCGTGCGCACTTCGTTGAACCCAGGCGCAATGTGCACGCGGATACCCAAGTTCTCGTACATCCGTTTCTGCAGCCGCTGCAGGTCTTCCAGGTCTTTGAGGTTTTCCAGGCGTTCGAGCAGCCGCTTCTCCTCCTGCCGGGTGAGCAAGAGGATGCGCTGCGCCGCCGACGGGTGCTCGTCCAACCGTTCGCGGCCGCAGTCACAGGCGCCAGGCGGGCACGGTTGGCGTAGGGAAGGTGCTGTGCTCATGGGCCCAAGCATAGCCTGAACGCGCCCATTTGCGCCTCTGCCAATGCGCGGAGGCGGATCCTGAGAGTCAGCTCCAGCGTTATAACTGCACCAAGCGCTCGCGCAAGAACGCCACGAACCCTTGCACCGGCCTCGCTACCTGCCGGTGCTGCGGGTACACCGCCGACAACTGCAGCGCCGGCGGCGTCCAGGCGTCCAGCACGCGCACCAGGCGCCCATCGGCCAGCGCCTGCCCGACAATGAACGTCGGTAGGTAAGTCACCCCCATGCCGGCTATCGCCGCATCCCGCAGCAACTCGCCATTGTTGGCGCGCATCCGCCCGGCCACCGCAATCGCCTGCGCCTTGCCGCTGTGCTTGAACTGCCACTGCACCTGCCGTGAATGCCCGTAGGGCAGGCAATCGTGCCCGGCCAGTGCTTCTGGCAGCTCTGGGGTACCCCGCGCGTCGAGATAGCCTGGGCTCGCGCAATACACCCGTTCGACACTGGCGATGCGCCGCGCGATCAAGCTGGAATCTTCCAGCGCACCAATGCGCAAGGCCAGGTCATAGCCTTCACCGATCAGGTCCACGGCCCGGTCGCTAAGGTCCACTTCCACATCTACCAGCGGGTGCAAACGCAGGAACTCGGTCAGCAGGCAACCCAGGTGCGCGATGGCAAACGACAGGGGCGCACTCAGCCGCAAAGTGCCGCGCAGGGCCTGATCCTGGCCGCTGATGTCGTGCTCCACCTGCTGCACTTCACCCAGCAGGCGCAGCGCCGACTGGTAGTAGTGGTGGCCCAGCGGCGTAGCGTCAAGGCGCCGGGTAGAGCGGTTGAGCAAGCGCACGCCAAGGCGGTCTTCGAGTTGCATCAGGCGTCGGCTGACTGATTGCTTGGACATGCCCAGGCGGTCTGCGGCCGCAGTAAAGCTGCCGGCTTCCATGACCTGGGCAAAGATCCGCATGTCTTCGTAAGGGTTCATTGTCTCGCTCTTGGTGACAGTAAAACGCTTTATAACGGCTTTTTCCCATCCGTGCATCTGCCTAATCTACTCACAAGTCGCAGCGATGGCCCTGAAGGCCAGGCAAGACGCCCACCCACAGCATTTGCACAGAAAAGGATTCGCGCATGAACATTGTCCACAAAACCCTCACCGCCAGCCTGCTTGCCCTGTCCGTCTCCAGCGCTTTCGCTGCAGGCAGCCCAGGCGTCGAGCAACACACCCAGGCCTTCCTCGAAGCCCTGGAAAAAGGCGGCGGCAAGCCGCTCGAGCAACTCAGCCCGAAAGACGCCCGCGCCGTGCTGACCGGCGCCCAGGCCTCGGTCAAGGTCGACCTGTCGGGCATCGAAGTGAAAGAACGCACCCTCCAGGCCAACGGCGAGTCGATCAAGCTGCAGATTGTGCGGCCAGCCAACGCCAAGGGCGAACTGCCGGTGTTCATGTTCTTCCACGGTGGCGGCTGGGTGCTGGGCGACTTCCCGACCCACCAGCGGCTGATCCGCGACCTGGTGGTCGGCTCCGGCGCAGTGGCGGTTTATGTGGACTACACGCCGTCACCCGAAGCGCACTACCCCACCGCGATCAACCAAGCCTATGCTGCCACCCGCTGGGTGGCCGAGCATGGCAAGGAGATCGGCGTGGACGGCAAGCGCCTGGCGGTGGCCGGCAACAGCGTCGGCGGCAACATGGCCGCAGTGGTAGCGCTCAAGGCCAAGCAGGCGGGTACCCCGAAGCTGCGCTTCCAGCTGCTGCTGTGGCCGGTGACCGATGCCAGCTTCGAGACCGGGTCGTACAAGCAGTTTGCCGAAGGGCATTTCCTGACCACCGGGATGATGAAATGGTTCTGGGACAACTACACCCTTGATACCAAGGCACGTGAACAGATCTACGCCTCGCCGCTGCGGGCCAGCAGCGAGCAGCTCAAAGGCTTGCCACCGGCGCTGGTGCAAACGGCCGAGTTCGATGTGTTGCGCGACGAAGGCGAGGCTTACGCGCGCAAGCTGGATGCAGCTGGGGTGGCGGTGACCTCGGTGCGCTACAACGGGATGATTCATGACTACGGGCTGTTGAACCCGCTGAGCCAGGTGCCTGAGGTGAAGGCGGCGATGCGCCAGGCGGCTGGAGAGTTGAAAGTGCATTTACAGTAATGCGCTAGAAAAAAGACCCGCGTGAGCGGGTCTTTTGGGCTTTGCAATTGCCGGGCAGACCGGCACAGGTCAACTCAGGGCTCGAACCCTTCGACGATGATGACCTCAGCCTTGGCTACCCCCTGGCGATGGCTGCAGGCGTCCTGATACAGCTCAGAGCGGTAACAGGCCACCGCCTGCTCGTACGACTCGAACTCGATCACCACACTGCGCTGCGGCGTCGGCCGCCCCTCCATCGCTTCGCTGCGCCCTCCCCGCGCCAGAAACCGCCCGCCAAACGCAGCAAAGGCCGCAGGCGCCCGTTGGGTGTACTGCTGGTACTGCTCGAGGTCGGTCACGTCCACGTGGGCGATCCAGTACGCTTTCATCCGCTGATCTCCTGTTGCAAAAATATTTATGTATGATGGTATACCATAATAATCACCCTACAACAGTGAGCGTGCAGCATGCCCTTCAACAGCATCGAAGAACTCCTCGAGGACTACCGGCAAGGCAAGATGGTCCTGCTGGTGGACGACGAGGATCGGGAAAACGAGGGCGACCTGCTGATCGCCGCCGAGCGCTGTGACGCCCAGGCCATCAACTTCATGGCCCGCGAAGCGCGCGGCCTGATCTGCCTGACGCTGACCGACGAGCATTGCCAGCGCCTGGGCCTGGAGCAGATGGTACCGGCCAACGGCAGCGCTTTCAGCACCGCCTTTACCGTGTCGATCGAGGCCGCCACGGGCGTCACCACCGGCATTTCCGCCGCCGACCGCGCGCGTACCGTCGCCGCCGCCATGGCCGCCGACGCCCGCCCCGAAGACCTGGTACAGCCTGGCCATATCTTCCCCCTGCGCGCCCGCGAAGGCGGTGTGCTGAACCGCGCTGGCCACACCGAAGCAGGTTGCGACCTGGCGCGCCTGGCCGGCTTTGCCCCTGCCTCGGTGATCGTCGAAGTGCTCAACGACGACGGCACCATGGCCCGGCGCCCCGACCTGGAAGTGTTCGCCGCCCGGCACGGCATCAAGATCGGCACCATCGCCGACCTGATCCATTACCGGCTGAGCACCGAGCAGACCATCAAACGCATCGGCGAGCGCGAACTGCCGACCGTGCATGGCACCTTCCGCCTGGTCACCTACGAGGACCGTATCGAAGGCGGTGTGCACATGGCCATGGTGATGGGCGATATCCGCCGCGAGCAGCCGACGCTGGTGCGCGTGCATGTGATCGACCCGCTGCGCGACCTGGTTGGCGCTGAATACGCCGGGCCGGCCAACTGGACATTGTGGGCGGCGCTGCAGAAGGTTGCCGAGGAAGGCACCGGCGTGGTGGTGATCCTGGCCAACCATGAATCCTCCCAGGCGCTGCTGGAACGTGTACCGCAGCTGACCCAGCCGGTGCGGCCTTACCAGCGTGGGCAGTCGAAGGTGTACTCGGAGGTGGGTACCGGTGCACAGATTCTGCAGGACTTGGGTGTCGGCAAGCTGCGCCACTTGGGCCCGCCGTTGAAATATGCCGGGCTGGCCGGGTATGAGCTGGAAGTGGTGCAGAGCATTCCGTTCGAGCCGGTGTTGGTCAGCTGAAGCAGGCCTCCTACAGTGGGCTGTGGAGCCTGACGGAGGCGGAGTGATGGCCGGTAGCCTGATGCCTCTTGCCAAAAGCTTGGAATACCATAATATGATATCCCGTAGACCTTAAAATCGCAGGCCGGCATCTACAATTACAAACGGCCACCGACACTTTGTTTTAGCTGCTCCCCGAATACTGTTGGCGGGCGCACTACCAGCCCCGCCTCGAATAACAAAAGCAACGAGGGCGTAACCATGCTGTTGAGCAAACGTGTAACCGCAGTGCTGTCCGCCAGCCTGCTGACCCTGGCCTGTCAGGCCGTCCAGGCCGCCGACAGCCTCAACTTCGTCAGCTGGGGCGGCACCACCCAGGACGCCCAGAAAGAAGCCTGGGCGGTGCCGTTCAGCAAATCGACCAACATCAAGGTCGTCCAGGACGGGCCCACCGACTACGGCAAGCTCAAGGCCATGGTCGAGAGCGGCAACGTGCAGTGGGACGTGGTCGACGTGGAAGCCGACTTTGCCCTGCGCGCCGCCAGCGAAGGCCTGCTCGAACCCCTCGATTTCAACACCATCCAGCGCGACAAGATCGACCCACGCTTCGTCTCCGATCACGGCGTTGGCTCGTTCTTCTTCTCGTTCGTGCTGGGCTACAACGAAGGCAAACTGGGCGCCAACAAGCCGGTGGACTGGACCGCCCTGTTCGATACCAAGACCTACCCTGGCAAGCGCGCCCTGTACAAGTGGCCGAGCCCCGGCGTGCTGGAGCTGGCCCTGCTCGCAGACGGCGTGGCACCCGACAAGCTCTACCCGCTGGACCTGGACCGCGCCTTCAAAAAGCTCGACACCATCAAGAAAGACATCGTCTGGTGGGGTGGCGGCGCCCAGTCCCAGCAGTTGCTGGCCTCGGGTGAAGCCTCGCTCGGCCAGTTCTGGAACGGCCGCGTCTATGCGCTGCAGCAAGACGGTGCACCGGTTGGCGTGAGCTGGAAGCAGAACCTGGTCATGGCCGACTTTCTGGTCATTCCCAAGGGTGCCAAGAACAAGGACGCGGCCATGAAGTTCCTGGCCAACGCCAGCAGCGCCGAAGGCCAGGCCGACTTCGCCAACAAGACCGCCTACGCGCCGGTCAACGTCGACAGCATCGCCAAGCTCGACAAGGACCTCGCGCAGAACCTGCCGACCGCCTATGCCCAGGATCAAGTCACGCTGGACTTCGCCTACTGGGCGAAGAACGGTCAAACCATCGCCGCGCGCTGGAATGAGTGGTTGGTCAAATGAAAGTCGCCATCAATGCCCTGCACAACGCGCAAGGTGCCCCCACGGGCACCGGCGCCCCGGGAACGGCCCCACGCCGGGTAAGCCTGGGCCAGCGCTGGAAAGGCAGCCGTAACCTGCTGCCGGCCCTGCTGTTCCTGGGGCTGTTCTTCTTCGCCCCGCTGATCGGCCTGCTGCTGCGCGGTGTGCTGGAGCCAGTGCCGGGCCTGGGCAACTACGAGCAGCTGTTCGCCAACTCGGCGTATGCACGGGTACTGTTCAACACCTTCTCGGTCGCCGGTGTGGTCACCCTGATCAGCGTGCTGCTGGGCTTTCCGCTGGCTTGGGCGATCACCTTGGTGCCCAATGGCTGGGGCCGCTGGCTGCTGAACATCGTGCTGCTGTCGATGTGGACCAGCCTGCTGGCGCGCACCTACTCGTGGCTGGTGCTGCTGCAAAGCTCGGGCGTGATCAACAAGGCGTTGATGGCGATGGGCATCATCGATGCGCCGCTGGAAATGGTCCACAACCTGACCGGTGTGGTGATCGGCATGAGTTACATCATGATCCCATTCATCGTGCTGCCGCTGCAGGCGACCATGCATGCCATCGACCCGATGGTCCTGCAGGCAGGCTCCATTTGCGGCGCCAGCCCGTGGACCAACTTCTGGAAGGTGTTCTTGCCGCTGTGCCGTTCGGGCTTGTTCTCGGGGGCGCTGATGGTATTCGTGATGTCGCTCGGTTACTACGTCACCCCGGCGTTGCTTGGCGGTGCGCAGAACATGATGCTGCCCGAATTCATCATCCAGCAGGTGCAGTCGTTCCTTAACTGGGGCCTGGCCAGCGCCGCCGCCGCGCTGCTGGTGGTGATCACCCTGGTGCTCTTCTACCTGTACCTGAAGCTGCAGCCGGAGTCCCCGGTCGGCAATGCGAGGTAATACGCCATGCTTCTGTCTCCCAACGCCATGGGGCGCCCGCTGCGCACGGGGCTGTACCTGACCACCGGGGTCATCGCGGCCTTCCTGCTGCTGCCGGTGGTGTTCATCATCCTGCTGTCGTTCGGCTCATCGCAGTGGCTGGTGTTCCCGCCGCCGGGCTGGACCTTCAAATGGTACGTGCAGTTCTTCGCCAACCCGGAGTGGATGGATGCCGCCCTGGCCAGCCTCAAGGTGGCCGTGCTGACCACCATCGCTGCCGTGCTGCTGGGCTTGCCCACGGCGTTCGCCCTGGTGCGTGGCCGCTTCCCCGGCCGCGAGATGCTCTACGGGTTGTTCACCATGCCGATGATCGTGCCGCTGGTGATCATCGCGGTGGCGGTGTACGCGCTGTTTCTCAAGCTGGGCTACACCGGCACGCTGTTCGCCTTCGTGGTCAGCCATGTGATCGTCGCCCTGCCCTTTACCATCATCTCCATCATCAACTCGCTGAAGCTGTTCGACCAGTCGATCGAGGACGCCGCGGTGATCTGCGGGGCCTCGCGCCTGCAGGCGATCTTCAAGGTGACCTTCCCGGCGATTCGCCCGGGGATGATCGCCGGCGGCCTGTTCGCCTTTCTGGTGTCGTGGGACGAGGTGGTGCTGAGCGTGATGATGGCCAGCCCCGACCTGCAGACCTTGCCCGTGAAAATGTGGACCACCCTGCGCCAGGACCTCAGCCCGGTGATCGCCGTCGCCTCGACGCTGCTGATCGGCCTGTCGCTGCTGGTCATGGTCATTGCCGCCGCCTTGCGCCGGCGCACCGAAGTCAACGCCTGAGCGCGCGGAGAAAACAACAATGAGTGCAGTGATCAAAGACAACGCGCACAGCAAGACCCTGGTCAGCCTGCGCGGCCTGAACAAGCACTACGGCGACTTCACCGCCGTAGATAACCTCGACCTGGAAATCCAGGACGGCGAGTTTCTCACCTTCCTTGGCTCCAGCGGTTCTGGCAAGTCCACCACCCTGTCGATGCTGGCCGGCTTCGAGACACCCAGCAGCGGCGAAATTCTGGTCGAAGGCCAGTCGCTGGTGAACGTGCCGCCGCACAAGCGCGACATCGGCATGGTGTTCCAGCGCTACTCGCTGTTCCCGCACCTGAACGTGCGCGACAACATCGCCTTCCCGCTGGCCATCCGCAAGCTTGGCGCTGCAGAAACCAGCAAGCGGGTCGACGCCATGCTCAAACTGGTGCAGCTGGAGAAATTCGCGCATCGCAAGCCCTCGCAGATGTCGGGCGGGCAGCAACAGCGCGTGGCGATTGCCCGCGCGCTGGTGTACGAGCCGCGCATCCTGCTGATGGACGAGCCGCTTGGCGCGCTGGACAAGAAGCTGCGCGAAGACCTGCAGGATGAACTGCGCCAGTTGCACCGGCGCCTGGGCATCACCATCGTCTATGTGACCCATGACCAGGAAGAAGCCATGCGCCTGTCCCAGCGCATCGCCATCTTCAGCCACGGCAAGATCGTCGGCCTGGGCACCGGTTACGACCTGTACCAGAACCCGCCGAATGCCTTCGTCGCCTCGTTCCTGGGCAACTCGAACTTCCTGCAGATCAAGGCCAGCGGCCATGGCGCCGGCAGTTTCGAGGGCCAGCCGCTGGCGATCCGCCTGACACCTGGCCTGGCCGCCGGGCAGGACGCACTGATCATGGTGCGCCCGGAAAAAGCCCTGGCCCTGACCACTGAACAAGCGGCGCGCGAACCGTTGCCCACGGGCTGGAACGAGGTCATCGCGAAAGTCGGCGAAGTGCTGTTCCTTGGCGAAAGCCAGACCTGCCACGTGATGACCCCAGGCGGCACGGAGATGACCGTGAAAGCGTTGTCTGCCGCTGGCATGCCAATGCAGCCGGGCGATACCGTGAAGGTGCGTTGGGCGGTAGCGGATGCGTGCATTTACACCGAGTGGGCGCAAAGCGACCTGAGCAAATCGGCAGGGGCGCATTGATCGGCAAGCCACTCTGCAAGCCACTATGAATGTACCGGCCTCTTCACGGCTTGCGCCGCGAAGGGGCCGCTACGTTCAACCTTCCAGGTTCAGAACGATAGACCCAGTTTGACCCCGTACTCGTCACGCTTGAGTTCGGTGTTGTCTGCCAGCAAGGTGTCTTCGTCCAGTTCATAGTTGGTGCGGGTGTAATACACCCCGGCGTAAATCGGGAAGTCGCCCTGCTGGTTCATCAGCAGGCTGATCTCGGCATAAGGGTTGGTGCGGTCCCTCATGTCCGCCCTGTCGCTGCCAAGACGTTCCACATCGAGCTTCACCCTGCCATCGATACTGCGCCGCACGCCAGCCTCCACCCGCAGCGTTGCCGCATCGAACTGATGGTTGTAACCGAGCGCCGCCTTGGCGTAGGGCCCTTTGTAGGTCAAGTCGCTGTCCAGCCTGCGGCCCTCGATTTCGAACCGCGTCCAGGCATAGCCCGCGCCCACGATCACATCGACAAAGTTGCGCGCATCCAGTGCCGCCCGCCAACCCAAGTCGAGGTTAGCCTGGGCTTCCTTGAGCTTGTTGTCCTTCTGCTTGGTGTATTTGCCTTCTGCACCGACCTGGTAGATGAACCCGGATTCGGCCGTCATCTTGTTACCGAAGTTGGCGAAAACGCCACCCTCACCCACGTGTTCCGACTGGCTTTGCTGCCCCCCATGAAAGTTGAATTCGTCGTAAGCGCCTAACAGGCCAAGGGTGAACAATGGATCGGTGCTGGGTGCGGCAGTGGCCGCCAGAGGTGAACCCATCAGGGCAAGAATGCAGGTATGACGTAACAGATAACGAGTACGCATGCGTGAAGTCTCCATGACAGCGAAACGAATGGCGAACCCTCATTACGAGAATAGCCCCGCCGCGAAAGTTCGGAAAAAAATCATCAAATTCGCCCAACTCTGTGTTTCGTCACACTATTGCCAACCATCCAGATGATTGACGTGCGTGCCAGCGAGTGGTCATATGCGCGCCAGTTTCAGGTGTCCTGCGCCGCCGTGCGCAGGGTGAAACGGGAAGCCGGTGCGTCGTGTTCCACGACAAGTCCGGCGCTGCCCCCGCAACGGTAAGCGAGCGATACCTTCGACACACCACTGTGCACCTGCATGGGAAGGTGAAGGCGTCATGACCCTCGCAAGCCCGGAGACCGGCCTGAGGCTTCACTTGGCAACCCGCGGTGGGCGGGCGCAGGCCGGTATCCGCGTGCGCGCCTGCGTGTGCGGTTGCGCCTTTGCGTGTTTTCCACCGGGATCCATTCATTCCTGCAGCAGTGGAAAGACATGTCCCGTTTCTTCAAGCTTCACCCTCTGGCGGCCTGCCTGGCCGTCGCCCTGCCAGCCCTGGCCGATGACCAAGGCTCAGCCGTGCTGGCGCTGCCCTCCACGGCCGTCACCGACACCCGCGATGACCAGCACGTCGACCTCGCCACGCCGACCCAGGCCGGTTCACGCCTGAACCTCAGCGCCCTGGAAACCCCAGCCAGTACCAGCAGCATCACCGCCGAACAGATCCAGCAACGCAACAACCTCACCGTGCAGGACGCCGTGACCCGCTCGCCGGGCATCACCTTCGTCGGCAGCCCGGGTGATGGCGGCACTGGCCTGTCGGCCCGCGGCTTCACCGGGCAAGGTTCGGTGATGACTTTGTTCGACGGCGCGCGCCTGTACACCGGTGCTGGCACCCAGACGTTCCCGGTCGACCCGTGGATGGTCGAGCGCATCGATGTGATTCGCGGCCCGGCCTCGGTGCTGTATGGCGAAGGCGCCACCGGTGCGGTGATCAATGTCATCCCGAAAAAGCCCGTGACCGGCGACATTCACAACCACCTGCGCCTGGGCTATGGCTCCTGGGACCGCCAACAACTCGGCCTGGACAGCGGCGGCAGCCTCAGCGAGCGCCTGAGCTACCGCCTCACCCTCAACCAGCAGGCGGGCAACGGCTGGGTCGACCGCACCGAGTCGCGCAGCCTGGCACTTAGCGCGGCGCTGCGCTTCGACGCCAGCGACGATTTGAGTTTCACCCTGGCCCATGAACGTGGCGACGCGCAGCCGGCGAACTACTACGGCACGCCGCTGATCGACGGGCACTACCGCAGCAGCCTGCGCAAGAAGAACTACAACATCCAGAATGACGTGCAGCGCTACCACGACGAGTGGACCCGCCTCACTACCGACTGGGCCATCAACGACCAGCTCAGCGCCAGCAACCAGCTCTACTACATCAAAAGCCGCCGCCACTGGCGCAATGCCGAGGACTACAGCTGGGATGCCGACCGTGGGCAGCTGCTGCGCCAGAGCTACCTGCAGATCAAGCACAACCAGGAGCAGATAGGTGACCGCCAGACCTTCACCTTCGACCATTCGTTGTTTGGCCTGGCAAGCAGGACCCTGGTCGGTGCCGAGTACAACAAGGTGCGTTTCAACGTCGACAGCAACGCGCCGTACAACGACGTCGGCGGCGACTACATCGACCCATGGCAACCGACCCCGGGCGGGTTCCACAGCGGTTCGCCCACCCGCCCGCAAACCCTTTCCACCACCCACACCTTCGCCCTGCTTGCCGAGAACCGCCTGCAACTGACCGAGCGCCTGTCGATGGTGACCGGCGTGCGCCGCGACCAGAACCACATCGACCGCGACAACCTCACCAACAACACGCGCAGCGACCGCAGCCTGCAAGGCGGCAACTGGCGCGCCGGGCTGGTGTTCGCAGCCACCGACAACCTGTCGCTGTACGGCCAGTATTCCACCAGCGAGGACGGGGTGAACAACCTGATCAGCCTGAGCCCGACGCAGATGAACTACGACTTGACCGAGTCGAAGCAAACCGAGCTGGGCCTCAAGCAACGCTTCTGGGAAGGTCGCGGGGAGTGGACGCTGGCGGCCTTCCACATCGTCAAGAAAAAGCTGCTGGTCGATGACCCGCTCACCCACGAAAAGCAGCAGGCCGGGCAACAGACCTCCGATGGCCTGGAGGCGACGCTGGAGCTGGCCTTGCCGCAGCAATGGCAGGTTTCTGCCAATGCCTCGCTGTTGCGCGCCAGGTATGACGTTTTCGACGAGACGGCCGGCGGTGTGCCCCAGGACCGCAGCGGCAACCGCCCGGCCAATGTGCCACGGCGTACCGCCAACCTGTGGCTGACCAAGGGGTTTGGCCAGCAGGTGGAAGCCGGCATTGGCGCGCGCTATGTGGATGAGCGCTACGCCGACACTGCCAACACCCAGCGCGCACCGGGCTACACCGTGGTCGATGCCAACATCGGCTGGCAGCTGTTGCCGGACGTACGGCTCGGGTTGCAGATGAACAACCTGTTCGACCGGGAGTACGTGGCCTCGGCCTTCAGTGGCACGCAATGGATCATGGGCGCGCCGCGGTCGTACTTTGCTACCGTGGATTACAGCTTCTGATCTGAGTTGGCTGTACCGGCCTCATCGCCGGCAAGCCGGCTCCTACAGGTACAGCAGCGCCGCCGTACCGTGTGGGAGCCGGCTTGCCGGCGATGAGGCCCGCATGAACATCACAAAAACCACTACCAGGCAGTCATGGAATAGTGCCATCTACCGCGGCGCCTGCTTCGCGGCTGAAGCCGCTCCCACAGGTACAGCAGCGCCGCCGTACCGTGTGGGAGCCGGCTTGCCGGCGATGAGGCCTGCATGAACAGCACAAAACCACTACCAGGCAGTTACTAAATAGTTATAAGATAACGTTTCATTTGACATCCATTCCTGCCTGCGACCCTCTTCCATGACAAGTGCCGCCGCCACCCCCACCCTGCTCACCCAGCGCCTGCAGAGCATCGACGCCCTGCGCGGCCTGGTGATCCTGTTCATGCTGCTCGACCATGTTCGCGAAACGTTCTTCCTGCACCGTCAGGTCAGCGACCCGATGGCCATTGACGCTACCGACCCGTCGCTGTTCGCCAGCCGCACCCTGGCCCACCTGTGCGCGCCGGTGTTCGTACTGCTCACCGGCCTGTCGGCCTGGCTGTACGGCGAAAAGTACCAGGGCCGCAGCGATGTCTCGGCATTCCTGTTCAAGCGGGGCCTGTTCCTGGTGGTGCTGGAGTTCACCCTGGTCAACTTCGCCTGGACCTTCCAGCTGCCGCCCAGCGTCATCTACCTGCAGGTGATCTGGGCCATCGGCGTCAGCATGATCGCCCTGTCGCTGCTGGTGTGGCTGCCGCGCCCCGCGCTGCTGGGCTTGGCTGGCGTGCTCATCGCCGGCCACAACCTGCTCGATGGCCTGCACTTTGGCAGCGGTTCGGCGATGCACGTGCCTTGGGCGATCCTGCATGACCGTGGCTGGCTGGAGGTTTCCGACAGCCTGCGCCTGCGGACCTCCTACCCGGTGCTGCCGTGGATCGGCGTGATCGCCCTGGGCTATGGCCTTGGCCCATGGTTCGGCCGTGGTGCGCAGGCGCACCAGCGTCAGCATCAGCTGCTGCTGGCGGGCGTGATCGCCGTACTGGGGTTCGTCGTGCTACGCATGCTCAACGGCTACGGCGAAGCGCCGTGGAGTGGCTACCCGACGCTGACCCAAACGCTGATGAGCTTCTTCAACATCACCAAATACCCGCCTTCACTGCTGTTCCTGGCGCTGACACTTGGTTGCGGCCTGCTGTTGCTGCGCGCTTTCGAACGCGCCGGCCAGGCACGCTGGATAAGTGCCCTGGCGGTATTCGGCGCGGCGCCGATGTTCTTCTACCTGCTGCACCTGTACGTGCTGAAGCTGCTGTACCTGGCCTGCGTCGCGCTGTTCGGTTTGAACCACGGCGACTACTTCGGCTTCGACGGCATTGGCGCGGTATGGCTGGGTGCTGTGTTGCTGGCAGCGGCGCTGTACGTGCCGGTGCGCTGGTTCGCCCGGCTCAAGGGCCGCCGGCGCGACATCGCCTGGCTCAAGTACTTCTGATTTAGCGTTTTCACCCGGCGCCCGATGGTCTACCATGCGGGCCGCCGGTTTCCACCACGGAATTAATAGGGAATCCC
This sequence comes from Pseudomonas sp. NPDC012596, assembly GCF_042902325.1. Taxonomy (NCBI): domain Bacteria; kingdom Pseudomonadati; phylum Pseudomonadota; class Gammaproteobacteria; order Pseudomonadales; family Pseudomonadaceae; genus Pseudomonas; species Pseudomonas sp. NPDC012596. Next base: position 85,945 of record NZ_JBIBEB010000010.1, read on the forward strand.
AGGCCGCCCAGGCGCGCCAAACGGAACTGCCCCCGCAACTGTAGGTGCCGAGCCCGCTCCATGAATGCCACTGGGTCCCATGATCCGGGAAGGCCGGAGCCGGGTGATGAAGCACCAGTCAGGAGACCTGCCGGCTTACATTCACCAACCGGCGGGGTGTCCGGGATTGGCCATCAGTGTTGCCCCTGCCGCCTGCAGGGGCTCGGCGATGCCTGTCCGTGCGTTCCTTCCGTGAACTGTCCGATAGGAGATCGCCCAGCATGCTGCCTCGTTTCGCCACCTTGCTCGCCGGCCTGAGCCTCACCGGCGTGGCCCATGCCGCCGCCACGCATTACCCGCTGACCGTGGACAACTGCGGCATGCCGCAGACCTTCGCGCATGCCCCCGCGCGCGCGGTGACCATCGGCCAGGCCGGCACCGAAATGCTCTATGCCTTGGGGTTGGGTGAAAAGCTGGCCGGCACTTCGCTGTGGTTCAACAATGTGCTGCCGGAGTACAAGGCGTTGAACGACAAGGTACCGCGCCTGGCCGACAACGACCCAAGCTTTGAAGCGGTGGTCGGCAAGCGCCCTGAGCTGGTGGCGGTGCAGTTCGAGTGGATGGTCGGCGCCCAAGGCGTGGTCGCTACCCGCGAACAGTTCAACGAACTGAAGATCCCCACTTACCTGCTGCCCTCGGACTGCGAAGGCAAGGACAACCTGGTGGGTGCCGACGGCACCCGGCTGCAGGCGTTTCAGGTCGACAGCATCTACAAGAGCGTCAGCCAACTGGCCGAAATCTTCGACGTGCAGGACCGCGGCGAGGCGCTGAATGCCGACCTCAAGGCGCGCCTGGACAGCGCCAGGCAGCAACTGGCCGGCAAGGATCTGCGCAACACGTCGGCACTGTTCTGGTTCTCCAGCGCAGACCTGGACATCGACCCCTACGTCGCCGGCCGCCAAGGTGTGGCCGATTTCATGCTGCGCACCTTGGGCGTGCGCAACGTGGTCGAGTCCACCGAAGAATGGCCGACCGTGGGCTGGGAAACCATCGCCAAGGCCAACCCGACCTGGTTGATCATCGCCCGCATGGACCGCCGCCGCTTCCCCGCCGACGACTACCAGAAAAAACTCGAGTTCCTCCACAGCGACCCGGTCACCCAGCACATGGACGCCGTGAAGAACAACCGCATCATCATCCTCGACGCCGACGCCATGCAGGCTGGCATCCGCCTGTTCCGCGGCCTGCAGACCTTGTCGGCGGCCTTCGCCAGCGGTAAAGCGGCACAGTGATGAAGCGCCTGTTGCCCTGCACTGCCCTGGCCTTGGCCGCCCTGCTTGCAGCCCTGTTTGCAGGCACCGCCATTGGCGAAACCAGCGTGTCGCCCAGCGTGGTCTACCAGGTGCTGGCCAACCACTTGTGGCAGGCCGGTTACCCGGTCGACCCGATCGACGCCGGCATCATCTGGAACTACCGCCTGCCCCGCACCTTGGTCGCTGCGGCCTGCGGTGCAGGGTTGGCGACCTGCGGGGTGATCCTGCAGGCGCTGCTGCGCAACCCGCTGGCTGAACCCTACTTGCTGGGCCTGTCGGCGGGTGCCTCGACCGGGGCCGTGCTGGTCGGCCTGCTGGGCTTGGGCGGCGCGGCCCTGAGCATGTCCGGCGGCGCATTCGTTGGCGCCGTGGCGGCATTCGCCCTGGTGCTGATGCTGGCCCGCGCGGCCGGGCCGAGCAGCAACAACGCACAGGTCATCCTGGCCGGCATCGCCGGCTCGCAACTGTTCAACGCACTGACCGCATTCCTCATCACCAAGTCGGCCACCGCCGAGCAGGCGCGCGGTATCCTGTTCTGGCTGCTGGGCAACCTCAGCGGCGTGCGCTGGCCATCGGTAGGGCTGGCGGTGCCGGTGGCACTGTTCGGGCTGGTGGTGTGCCTGTGGCACCGGCGCACGCTCGATGCCTTCACCTTCGGTGCCGATTCAGCGGCATCGCTGGGCATCGCGGTGCGCCGCAGCCAATTGCTGTTGATCAGCTGCGCGGCGCTGGTGACGGCGGTGATGGTTTCGATTGTCGGCGCCATCGGCTTCGTCGGGCTGGTCATTCCGCATGCCTTGCGCCTGCTGCTTGGCCCGGGCCACAGCCGGCTGCTGCCGGCCAGTGCGTTGGGCGGTGCATTGTTCCTGATCGCCGCCGACATGCTGTCGCGCACGTTGATCCCTGGCCAGGTGATCCCGGTGGGCGTGGTCACGGCGCTGATCGGCGCCCCGGTGTTTGCGCTGATCCTGGTCAGCCGCCGGGGGCGCGCATGACGGTCATGACGGCGCTGCACATCGCCCCACTCACCTGCCAGGGCCTGAGCCTGCAACTGTCGGGCAACCGCGTGCTGCGCGATATCAACCTCACCGTGACGGCAGGCGAAACCCTTGGCATCGTCGGCCCCAACGGCTCCGGCAAATCATCCCTGCTCAAGCTGCTGGCCGGCTTGCGTCCACCGCACAGCGGCAGCGTGCAGCTGCTTGGCGAGCCCCTCGCGCGCCTGCCGCGCCGGCGTATCGCCCAGGCCCTGGCGCTGGTCGAGCAACAGGCCGACACCCTCGACGCGATCAGCGTGTTCGACGCCGTGGCACTGGGGCGCACCCCGTGGCTATCGGCCCTGGCGCCGTTCTCCAACGAGGACCGCGCCATTGTCGAGCAGGCGCTTGCCGACCTCGATGCCACGCACCTGCGCACGCGTATCTGGGGCTCACTGTCGGGCGGCGAACGCCAGCGTGTGCACATCGCTCGCGCCCTGGCCCAGCGCCCCCAGGTGCTGCTGCTCGACGAGCCGACCAACCACCTCGACATCCAGCACCAGCTGAGCCTGTTGCAGCAGGTGCAGGCACTGCCGGTCACCACCCTGGTGGCCCTGCACGACTTGAACCAGGCCCTCACCTGCGACCGCGTGGCGGTACTCGAACAGGGCTGCCTGGTCGCCCTCGGCAAGCCGCTGGAGGTACTCACCCCCGAGCGCCTGCTGAGCACCTTCGGCGTACACGCCCACTACCTCACCGACCCCTTCGACGGCGCGCGCATCCTGCGCTTTCGCGCCCCCTGAACCAGGAAGTTCCTGCCATGCTGCTGCGCCCCACCGCCCTGCTGCTCGCCAGCGCCCTGCTGCCTTTTACCGCGCTTGCCGAAGTGCACGAAGTGAAGATGCTCAACCGCGGGCCGGCGGGCGCCATGGTCTACGAGCCGGACCACCTGCGCATCGCGCCGGGCGACACCGTGCGCTTTCTGCCGACCCAGAGCGGCCATAACGCGGCCAGCCTGCCGGGGTTGCTGCCAGCCGGTGCCGAGGCGTTCAAGAGCAAGCTGAACCAGCCGTTCGAGCAGACTTTCACGGTACCTGGGCTGTACGGCATCCAGTGCATACCGCACCTGGCCATGGGCATGGTAATGCTGATTCAGGTGGGCGACACCGGCCCTGGCCAATTGCCCGCCACGCTGCCGGCACGGGCGCAAACGCGCTTGGCGGCGCAACTGCAGCAGCTGGAGGGCGGGCAATGAGCCGGTTGCTGCTGGCCCTGCCGCTGATTGGCCTTGCGCCTTTGGCGCTGGCTGAATCTGCACAATCACAGAGCAACGGCCTTGTCGAGGACAGTACCTGGAGCCTGCTCAACCGCACGGTCTACGACCAGCGTGACTACAAGCACGGTGGCCGCAACAGCGCTGGGCGCAATGCCTACAAGCCTCGCAGCGAACGTAACGGCCTGGCAGAAGAATGGGCCTACGGTTTGATGGGCACATTCCAGTCAGGCTTTACCCAAGGCCTGATCGGCGTAGGCGTCGATGCCCACGCCTACCTCGGCGTCCAGCTCGACAGCGGCGGCGGGCGCGTCGGCAAGGCCCGCTTGCTTGGCGTGGACAACGATGGCCACCCGAAAAACGAATACAGCCGCGGTGGTGCCGCGTTGAAACTACGCCTGTCCAACACCGTGCTTGCCTATGGCGAGCAGCGGGTAAAAACGCCGGTGTTCAGTTCGTCCGACAGCCGCTTGCTGCCCGAAACCGCCACCGGCTTTTTCCTCACCAGCAATGAAATCGACAAGGTCAAGCTGGTCGCCGGGCACTTCAACGAGAGTACCGACCGTAACGCCTCAAGCCACGACCAGGGCTTCGTGGTCAACTATTCCAACGGCCAGAAGGGCAACAGCTTTGACCTCGCCGGGGTGGTGTGGAACCCCAGCGCGGCATTCAGCGGCAGCCTGTACACCTCCCGCTACGAGGACACCTGGAACCAGCACTACCTCGGCAGCACGATCACCCACGCCCTGGACGACCGCCGCAGCCTGAGCCTGGACCTCAACCTGTACCGCACCACCGACACCGGTAAAGCCCTGTCCGGGCGTATCGACAACACCACCTGGAGCTTGATCTCGCGCTACAGCCAAGGGCCGCACAGCTTCAGCCTGGGCTGGCAACAGGTAGATGGCAACACGCCGTTCGACTACGTGACCCGCGGCGCGATCTACATTGCCAACGCCGTGCAGATGTCCGACTTCAACGCCCCGAACGAGAAGTCCTGGCAGGCGCGCTATGACCTGAACATGGGCGCGTATGGTGTGCCGGGGTTGAACCTGACCGCGTTGTACGTGCGCGGGTTCGATGTCGATGGCACGCATGTAGACCCCAATGGCGGGTATGCGTACCTGGGCTATGGCAAGGGCGGCAAGCATTGGGAGCGGGACCTGGAGGCACGGTATGTGGTGCAGAGCGGCAAAGCCAAGGGTACGACGTTTTCGGTGAGGCATAACGTGCACCGGGGGGATACGGCGCAGGCGGAGCTGGATGGGGATCAGATTCGGTTGGCGGTGGAGTGGCCGTTGACGGGCGGGTTGTGATTTGGTCTGGTCGCGTCATGGCTGGCAGGTGCACGCCGTGGGTTTTGCGGCGTTCCGCAGATCGAGCGCCGCGCGGGCGGCGCTCGGTTTGCGCATCACCCTGGCACTCAAGCCGACCGCCTGAAACGCTCAGGCAACGCCCCAAGCCTGTTTCTCCGCGTCAGTCATCGCTGCCACCACATCAGCAAAAGTGTCGTTGAATTCCGAGCTTACATTGCCGTGCACCTTGTAATTGGTCAGCAAATACTGCTTCACCGTCTTCGGCCACCCGCCCTCCTTGTGCGCTGCATTGATGATGCCCTTGGCATCTTGATAATTGGTCGTGGGCCGCAATTGCGAGAGCCGCCTTTCAAAATCGGCAAAGGTCCACGCATCGGGGCGGTTCTCGAACTCGTCGAGTAGTTCGAGTTTGTACAGCGCAAGGTGTGCCATGGGTGCTCTCCCTTCGTCATGTCAGTGACCCGACGGTAAGGAAATCACCGCGCGTTTGAAATGAACCAGGTGTCCACACTCGCCGCCGACAAGTAGGAAAAATCCTAGCCAGCCAGCGATTGCTCCATGTGCGTCGTCTGCCACACCGGGTCGTCCTCTACATCGATCACCGCAAACCCTTGACGCTCCCAGAAGCGGATGGCCCCGGGCAGAAACGGGTGGGTATGCAGATACAGGCACTCGACACCGGCGTCGATGGCCTGGTCGCGCAAGGCTGCGAACAGGGCGGCTGCCAGGCCGTGACGGCGGTACTCGGGCAGCACGAACAGCCGCACCACTTCGACCACGTGCTTGCCTTGGTAATCGAGTTGCTTGAAGCGATGGTCATAAGGCAGGTAACCGATGGCCGCGATCAATCGGCCTTGATCACGGGCTTCCAGAAAGCACTCTTCGCCGTCCAGATAGGTGGCCTCGAAATGGGCGAGGTCGTTGGGCAAGGGCGCATTGGCGAGCACGGGGAAAAGTTCGCGCCGAGCGTTGTCGACGAAGGCGACGACTTCGCCGACGGCAGTGCGGCTGGGCGATTGGATGATCCAGTTTGGCATGGTGGCGAAAGAAGACGGCTTGGCAAAAGGGTTACCACCCTACCGTAGAAAACGCCGCAATGCAGTGCCAGTATGGCTCGTCGGCGCCTGGCCGGCCCCGCTATAATCCACCGTCTGAAACGCGCGCCCAAGGCCACCCCATGCCCCGCATCCCCACGTTGCTGCTGCCCCTGCTGTTCATCGCCGCCCTCACCGCCTGCGACCAGAAGCCCACCCGCGAGGAACAGATCCTCGCCAACCTGCCCTTGCAGGAAGCCTACGAGCACAACATCGAACGCATGGCGTCGCTGCTGACCCGCACCCACCCGCAGCTGGCCGAGGACACCATCCGCGGCGTGCTGCGCAAGCACCTCACGGTCGAGGACCAGCGCCAGGACCTGTTCAAGCTCTACAGCGAGAAGAACTTCAGCGACACCGAATTCGCCACCATCGTGGAGGTCACTCGCGACCCGGCCAAGGCCAAGGCGCTGGAAGAGACCGAAGACGGCCAGCAACTAAGCGCCAAACTCACCCGCCTGATGCGCGAGACGGCGCGCGACGAGAAGGCCCAGGCCTTGGCCAAACAGCGCCTGCAACAAGTGGAAGACGAGCTGAATGCGCTAGAAAACGCCGGTACCTGATGCTTGGCGACGGGCGCAATCGCGTGTGCACGCCAAGCATTCAGCATTGATCGTTCGTTAGCCCGCACAGTCCAACGCGCATACCCGCCACTTTTGGAGATCACCATGCCCCGCCTGGGCTTTGCCTGCATGTACCGCCACCCGCACCGCAGCCTTTCGATCAAGGCGCTGGAGACCATCGAGCGCACATTCAACCCGCGCACCACCACCTTGCGCTGGTTGAGCGGGGCAAGCCCCGAAGCAGCCCGGGCCAAATTGTTCGAGCTGGTGCAGCACAACCTGGACGCGCAACTACGGCTGCTGGGCTATGTGGCAGCGCTGCCCCCCATGCTGCGCATGGTGCGCCTGAGCAGCGACCTGCTGCCGCTGTACAGCCATCCCGGCGTTGCCCCCTTGTACCGCGACCGCGAATTCCAGGCGCTGATGGCCGAACGCTTCGCCGCCATCGGCGACCTGGCTCGCCGCGCAGACATCCGCCTGTCGATGCACCCTGGCCAGTACTGTGTGCTGGGCTCCGATCGCCCTGAGGTCGTGAAAAACAGCCTGGCCGAATTCGAGTACCACGCCGACATGATCCGCATGATGGGTTTCGGCCAACGTTTTCAGGATTTCAAATGCAACATCCATATCGCCGGGCGCCTGGGGGTTGAAGGCATGCGCCAGGTGTGGCCAAGGCTGTCGCCAGTAGCACGCAACGTGATCACCCTGGAAAACGACGAGAAGACCTATGGCGTCGATGACTGCCTGGCGCTGGCAGACCTGGCGCCGGTGGTGCTGGATATTCACCACTGCTGGATTCACGAAGGCGACTACATCGCCCCCGACGACCCGCGCATCGCCAGGATCATCGACAGCTGGCGCGGCGTGCGCCCGACCATGCATTACTCGCAACCACCTGAGCACCTGCAAGCGCTGGGCTTCGCTGCCGAAGCCAAGATGACCATCCCGGCCCTGCTGGAGAAGGTCAACAAGCGCGACCTGTACGCGCACAGCGCGCAGATGTGGAACGACTGGACCAACCGCTATGCCCTGCAGTTCGTCGAGCGCTTCGACATCATGTTCGAGGCCAAGGACAAGAACCTCGCCACGCAGGCTTTCTACCAGCGCTACCTCCACAGCTGAACATACGGCGGCCATCCGTCGGTACGAGTGCACCCTGGGCGTGTGACAACAGCCGAAAGAAAGGTAATCACCCTTTAGGAGATTCACCATGAAGCGGATGACCTCACATGCAGTGCTGCTTGCCCTCTGCCTGGGCGCCAGCGTACCGCTGGCCTTTGCAGCGACCGACATGAACAGCACCACTGACCCTGGCTCAGGCACCATGAATGGCGCAGGTGCGAGCGGCTCCGGTACGCCGGGCGATGCCACCGGCAGTAGCACCGGCAGCAACGGCACCGACAATACAGGCGGCGACGGCACCAGCAACGGCGCAGGTTCTGGCACCAATGGCTCAGGCACCAATGGGCCGGGGACCAATGGTTCAGGTGGCATGGGCAGCGGCTCAGGCACAGGCTCTGGCGCAGGCTCAGGTGGCGCAGGCAGCGGCTCGGGCGGTTCCGGGGGATCTGGTGGCGCCGGCGGCGGTGGCGCGGGAGGCTCAGGTGGTGGCGGCGGCGGTGGCAGCTGATAGCTGTGACGTTGACGGCCTCTGCGTGGCTGGAACGCGTGCAGAGGCCGGTTGGAATTCAGCGAATGTAACAAGCCTTGTCATAAAACTGTCGTCTTTCGGTCATAGGATTGACCCCAACCTGACATTTCCCTTCTTCATGGATGAACGTCTCATGCGTCGTGTGGTTTTCAATCAGAAAGGTGGCGTCGGCAAGTCGAGCATCGCTTGCAACCTCGCCGCCGCCAGTGCCGCCGAGGGTTATCGCACATTGCTGGTCGACCTCGACCCGCAAGCCAACGCCACCTACTACCTCACCGGGCTGACCAACGACGCCATCCCCGCCGGCATCGCCGACTTCTTTCGCCAGACCTTGTCCCCCGTAACCGCAGCGGGCAAGAAGCACCGCGTGGCGATTACCGAAACCCGCTACCGCAACCTGCACATGGTTACCGCCAGCCCCGACCTCAGCGACCTGCAAAGCAAGCTGGAGAGCAAGTTCAAGATCAACAAGCTGCGCAAGCTGCTGGTGGAGCTGGGCGAAGATTACGAGCGGATCTACATCGACACCCCACCTGCACTCAACTTCTACACCTTCAGCGCCCTGGTGGCCGCCGAGCGCCTGTTGATCCCGTTCGACTGCGACAGTTTCTCGCGTCAGGCGCTGCATTGTGTGATGGCCGAAGTCGAGGAACTGCGCCAGGACCACAACCCGGCGCTGCGGGTGGAAGGCGTGGTGGTCAATCAGTTCGCCAACCGCACGGCACTGCACCAGACCTTGGTCGATCAGTTGCGCGCCGAAGGCATGCCGGTGCTGCCGGTGTACCTGAGCAGCTCGATCAAGATGCGCGAATCGCACCAGGCTTCGGTGCCGCTGGTGCACCTGGCGCCACGGCACAAACTGGCGCAGGAATTCGTCGAGTTGCTGGATGTGCTGGAGCGGGCGGCCTGACCTGCGACATCCTGCCGCGCCAAAGCACTACCCGACCGTTCGTCCGGGTGATAGATTCGCCGCCATGAAAACCACCCGGCACACCCGCATGCTGACTGCATGGACGCTCTACGCCAGCGTCCTGTTCAGCCTGTTGCTGTGTGGCCTGCACCACGGCCAGATGGGCGGCCTGCGCCTGGCCGGGCTGGAAGGTGGTTTTTGCTCGATCAACAGCGAGCACGGCGTGGCCATCGACCTGGATGGCGCCGGCGGCGACCAGCACATGGCCCAGCTCGATTGCCCGGTGTGCTCATCGTTCGGCATGGCGGTGCCGCTAAGCAGCGGCTGGTCGTTCACCCCCGCACACGCCGGCGCCACCTCGCCCATCGTCGTGCGCAGCTGGGCGCAACCGCCCCCACGCTATCTGCGCCCTACCCTCAACCCCCGCGCGCCCCCCGTCGCCTCTCCCGCAGCTGCCAATCATTTCGCCTGACCCCGACCGGGCGCGCCTGTGCGCACGCTAAGGGTCAGCCATGACCTTTGCGTGGAAGACACAACAACATGTTCCGCACTACCTCCCTGGTGCTCCTGATGAGCACCTGCACCCTCGCCTGGGCGGACGACGCCGTCGAACTCACCGCCACCACCATCGATGGCCAGCGCGAGGCGCCTTCCGGCGTGCAGCTGGACGAGCCGATCCGCACCGGTTCGCGGCTGGGCCTGACTGCACGGGAAACGCCCGCCTCGGTGAGCGTGTCCGACCGCCGCGTCATCGAAGAGCGCGGCGATAAGGACAGCCAGGACGTGATCAACGCCATGACCGGCGTGAACGCTTCGGCCAACCCAGGCTATGGCGGCTACGTCAGCTACCGCGGCTTCACCCAGAACCAGGTGACGCAGTTGTACAACGGCATCAACCTTGGCTACAGCAGTGCCACCCGGCCGATTGATGCGTGGGTGCTGGACCGGGTCGAGTTGATCGGCGGCCCGTCCTCGTTCCTGCACGGCGCAGGTGCCGTGGGTGGCTCGATCAACTACATCACCAAGCTTGCCAGCCGGGATCAGCAGGTGATCGATGGGCGCATTCGCTATGGCAGCTTCGACGATTCGGAAGTCGCCTTCGGCATCAACCAGGCCCTGGCCAGCAACCCGGGCGACGCCCGCCACTTCATGCGCCTGGACTTCAGCCACGGCCAGGGCAACGGCTACATCGACCGCAACAAGCGCCAGACCGACAGCCTGGCGTTTTCGCTGCTCAGCGACCTGGCGCCCAACCTCACGCACACCCTGGCGCTGGAATACCAGGAAGACACCGAGGACAGCCCGTACTGGGGTTCGCCGATACTGCCCGGGCGCAGCACCATGAAGATCGACAACAGCCGCCGCTTCGAAAACTACAACGTCGCCGACGGCCGTTACGAGCAGCGCGTGCGCTGGCTGCGCTCGATCCTCGATTACCAGGTCAGCGACAGCACCAGCGTGCAGAACACGCTGTACCACTACAACGCCCAGCGCGATTACCGCAACGTCGAGCGCTACAGCTACACCAGCGACGGCAACGTGCTGCGCGCCAGCCCCTACCTGCAGCGCCACGACCAGAATGTGCTGGGGGACCGCCTTGAACTGCGTCATGACAACCAGCTGTTCGGCCTGGCCAGCCAGTGGTCACTGGGCTTGGACTACTCGCGCATGCGCCAGACGCTGTACCCGACCTCGGGCAACTGGAGCGATGTGGTCGACCCTGACCATTTCGACCCGGGCAGCTTCGATGACATCCCGGTGGTGAACGCGGGGCTGACCAAACAGCGGCGCCATGAGGTCACCAACCGCGCCGTGTTCGCCGAGAACCGCTTGCAGTTGACCGATCGCCTGGCCCTGCTGACGGCCTTGCGCTACGACTACCTGGACATGCAAGTGACCAACTACGGCGCTGTCACGCCCACGTCCCCGGCCTACTTCGAACGACGTTGGGAGCCGCTGTCCGGGCGCATCGGCCTGACCTACGCGCTGACCCCGTCGGCCAGCGTGTACGCGCAATACAGCAGCTCGGCCGACCTGCCTGCCGGGTCACTGGCGGCGGCCACGTACTCCAACGTGGGCCTGTTCGATCTGTCCAAGGGCGAGCAGTGGGAAGTCGGCAGCAAGGTCGACTTCCTCGACGGCCGGGGCGCGGCAACGGTGGCGGTGTACCAGATCGTGCGCAAGGACTTTGCCGTGCGCGATTCGGCCAACCCGAACCTGACGGTGCAGGCCGGCCAACAGACTTCGCGTGGTATCGAGCTGTCCGGGCGCCTGCAGGTCACCGCCAAGCTGCTGGCCGAGGCCAACTATGCGTACGTCGATGCCGAGTACGATGAATTCAACGAAGCGGTCAATGGCGTATCTGTCTCGCGCAAGGGCAATGCGCCGGTCAACGTGCCCGCCAATGTCGGCAACCTGTGGCTGACCTACAGCTTTACCCCAGCATGGTCGGCGGGGGTGGACGGGCGCTATGTCGGGTCGGTGTATGCGGATAACGCCAACACCCTGAAGGCGCCGGCCTACACCTTGTTCGGGGCCTTCGCCCGCTACCGCCTGGACGAGCACACCACGGTCACCGGCCGGGTGCGCAACCTGACCGACGAGGTGTATGCCAAGCAGGCATATGGGCTGCAGTACTACATGGGCGCGCCGAGGACGTTCGAGGTGGCGGTGGATATGCGCTTCTAACCCCTTGAGCCCAGGCGGTGCCCTGTAGGAGCTGGCTTGCCTGCGATCGGCTGCGAAGCAGTCGTAAATTCGGTATCCGGGTTTTGTCTGACACTGCGCAGATACTGATTTTACGACTGCTTCGCAGCCGATCGCAGGCAAGCCAGCTCCTACAAATGATTGCGATCCTTAAGCTGAAGCCACCGCACCAATGAAGTTGGCCAGCTCCGCAGTCCTTGGCGCGGCGAATACTTCGCGGGGGTGCCCCACCTCATGCACCTTGCCATGGTGCATGAACACCAGCTTGTCGCCGACCTCGCGGGCAAAGCGCATTTCATGGGTAACCATGATCAGGGTCATGCCCTCGCTGGCCAGCTGGCGCACCACCCCCAGCACTTCATTGACCAGCTCAGGGTCGAGCGCCGAGGTGATCTCGTCGCACAGCAACACTTTGGGTGACATGGCCAGCGCCCGGGCGATCGCCACCCGCTGCTGCTGGCCCCCTGAAAGCCGGTCCGGGTAAGCATCGAATTTTTCCGCAAGGCCCACCCGCGCCAGCATTTGCTCGGCCAGCTCGCGCGCTTCAGCCCTGCTGGCCTTTTTCACCACTTGCGGCGCTAGCATCACGTTTTCGCCCACACTCAGGTGGGGGAACAGATTGAACTGCTGGAACACCATGCCCACCTTCTGGCGCAGGGCACGCAAGTCGGCGCGGCCGGCATCGAGGTATTCACCGTCCACCTCGATCACCCCGTCGCTGATCGACTCCAGGCCGTTGAGGGCACGCAGCAAGGTGCTCTTGCCCGAGCCGCTGCGGCCGATGATCGCCACCACCTCGCCTTCTTCGATGCTCAGGTCGACACCCTTGAGCACGTGGTTGTCGCCGTAGTACTTGTGCAGCGCAGACACTCTAAGCAGGGGCATGCAGCCTCCTCTCCAAATAACGGGCGCTCAGCGAGAGCGGGTAGCAAAGGATGAAATAGCCCAGCGCGACCAGGCCATAGACCATGAACGGCTCGAAGGTGGCGTTGGCCAGCATGCCGCCGGTTTTGGTCAGCTCGGTAAAACCGATGATCGAAGTCACCGCCGTGCCCTTGACCACCTGCACGGAAAACCCCACGGTCGGCGCCACGGCGATGCGTAGCGCCTGCGGCAGGATCACATGGCGCAGCTGCTCCATGCGGCTCAGCGCCAGGCTGCCGGACGCCTCCCACTGGCCACGCGGGATGGACTCGACGCAGCCGCGCCAGATCTCGGCAAGGAACGCGCTGGTGAACAAGGTCAGGGCAATGGCGGCCGCCATCCAGGCGGACACATCCAGGCCCAGCAAGGCGATGCCGAAGAACACCATGAACAGCTGCATCAGCAGCGGCGTGCCTTGGAACAGCTCGATGTAGCCCCGCGCCAGGCCGCGCAGCACGGGCCATTGGGCAATTCGAGCGACCAGCACCAGCAGGCCCGCCAGGCCGCCAAACACGAATGCCACCAGCGACAGCAGCAAGGTCCATTGCAACCCCAGCAACAGGTTGCGCAGGATGTCCCAGAAGGTGAAGTCCATCAGCGTTTCCCCATCAGCAGGCGTTGCCCCAGCCAGGCCAGCAACTGGCGCAGCACAATGGCCATCAGCAGGTACAGCACGGTGGTCAGCAGGTAGGTTTCGAAGGCCCGAAAGTTGCGCGACTGGATGAAGTTGGCGGCGAACGACAACTCCTCGGTGGCGATCTGCGAGCACACCGCCGAGCCGAGCATGACGATCACGATCTGGCTCGTCAGCGCCGGCCAGACCTTGGCCAGCGCCGGCTGCAACACTACATGGCGGAACGCTTCGAAGCGGCTCATGGCCAAGGCTGCAGCTGCCTCCAGCTGGCCCTTGGGGATGGCCTGAATACCGGCGCGGATGATTTCGGTGGAGTAGGCGCCGAGGTTGACCACCATGGCCAACACCGCCGCCTGCCATTCGCTCAGGCGAATGCCCAAAGCCGGCAGGCCGAAGAAAATGAAAAACAGCTGAACGATGAAAGGCGTGTTGCGGATCAGCTCCACGTACAGGCCGAACAGCGCATCGAACGGCCGCACCCGCCAGGCGCGCACACCGGCGCCGAGCACGCCGATAGCCACGCCCAGCAGCGTGCCGACTGCCGTCAGGTGCAGGGTGAACCAGGCGCCCTTGACCAGCAGGTCGGCCTGGGCGAGTACGGGGGCGAAGTCGAATGCATAGGCCATGATTCAGGCTCCAGGCCGCTCAGAGGTCGGCCGGCAGCGGCTGCTTCAGCCATTTTTCGGCGTTGCGGTTCAGGCTGCCGTCGGCCTTGGCGGCTTCCAGGGTGGTGTTGACCTTGTCCAGCAGTGCCGGCTCGTTCTTGGCCAGGCCAACATAGACCGGCGAATCCTTGAGCTTGACCTTGACCACCGGCACCTTGGCCGGGTTTTTCTCGGCGATGGCCGCCATCACCACACTGCCACTGGCGATCAGCTCGACCTGGCCCGACAGGTAAGCGGCGATGGTTGAGTTGTTGTCTTCGAAGCGTTTGATCACCGCGCCCTTGGGCGCTACGGCGCTCAGCTCCATGTCCTCGATCGAGCCGCGGGTCACGCTGATGGTTTTGCCAGCGACCGCATCGATGCCGGCAATGTCGGCCTCGGCCGGGCCGAACACGGCGAGGTAGAACGGTGCATATGGCCGGGAGAAATCAATCACCGCGGCGCGCTCGGGGTTCTTGCCCAGGCTGGAGATCACCAGGTCGACCTTGCCGGTGGTGAGAAACGGAATGCGGTTGGTGCTGTTGACCGGGGTCAGGGCCAGCTTCACGCCCAGCTTGTCCGCCAGCAACTGTGCGGTGTCGATGTCCAGGCCACGGGGTTTGAGGTCGGGGCCGACCGAACCGAAAGGCGGGAAGTCCTGCGGCACGGCCACCTTGAGCACGCCACGGGCGCTGATGTCGGCCAGCGCGTCAGCCTGGGCGGTTGGCAGCATCAGGGCGCCGCTGCAGCACAGGCTGGCCAGGAACAAGGTGCGGAATGTCTTCATGGGATGGCCTCGCAGGTTACCAGGGGATTGAGTGCTGGCTGGGCAGTGCACGGGGCATGCCAGAATGCTCGCAAACCCTGCTCGACAGCCGCCGAGGCCCGGCGCTGAACGGTCTTACTGGTCTGAACAGTTAACGGCCGCCCCTTCATGCTTGAGCTGCCACGCCCCGCTTTCGTGCAAGCCCTGCGTCACCTGCGCCAGTGCGGAGCAAAGCTTGCCAGCGCGCGGCAATGGCCGTAAAAAGCCAAGGTCATCGCCCTCCGACTGGTCTGAACAGCATGCTCGACACCCTCCCCCGCGCCGTCCCCGAACAGGCCCTGCACAGCATCCGCAAGCTGATTGATGAAGGCGGCTATCAACCGGGCGACGCGTTGCCCTCGCAGCGCGACCTGGCGGAGCAGTTGGGGGTGAGCCGCGCGTCACTGCGTGAAGCGCTGTCGTCGCTCAGCGCGCTGGGCCTGGTCAGCGTGCAACCAGGCAGAGGGGTGTTCGTGCAAGCGCCAGCACCCTCGGCGTTCGCCTGGCCGTATGCCGAGCAGGTTTCTGCCACCGATACCTTTCAGCTGCGTTATGCCCTGGAGGGCTTTGCCGCCGGGCAGGCCGCACTGGCGCTGACCGCCGATGATATCGATCGCCTGGAAGAGAACGTCGAAGCGATGCGCCAGGAGCTGCGCGCGGGCCGCTTTGAAGCCGCTGCCCGCCTCGACTTCGCCTTTCACCAGCAGTTGCTGCAAGCCTGCGGCAACCACGCCATGCTGCAAGTCATCACCGCCAGCCAGGAGATCTTCCTGGAAAGCCAGAAGCTGCCCTTCATCCGCCCCGAACGGGCCATGGAAACCTGGCAGGAGCACCGCAAGATCCTCCGCGCCCTCGCCCGCCGTTCGCAGGCCTCGGCGCAGAAGGCGATGCAGGAGCACATCCGCAACGCGGCGTCGCGCACCGGGGTGGTGTTTTCGGTTTAGCAGTGGCTCAGCGCTGTGCCGACACCAGCAGCATCATTGGCCGCTCCAGTTCTTCGGCCAGTGCCGGTAGCGCTGCAATCTGCGCTGCAGTGGGGGCGAATTCTTCGATGCGGTCGATCCGCAGGCCTGCCTCGATCAGGGTGTTGAGCGTGGTTGCAAGGGTGCGGTGATGCTTGAGCACGCCCTTGGCGAACCAGTCGGTGCGCCGCTCGCCTTCCACCGAGTAACCATTGACCGGCCAGGTCAGGCGACCGTCCGCATCCCTGAGCCAGTCCGGTTTGGCAGCCGCCATGTAGATGGGGTGCTCGATGGTGAACACCAGGTGGCCGCCGGGTGCCAGTGATTGGACCAGCGTCGCGATCAGGCGAGCGAAATCCTCGACATAGTGGAAGGTCAGCGCGCTGTAGGCCAGGTCGAAGGCCGCCGGGGGCAACTGCAGGTTGTCGAGGTCGGCGATGCAGTATTCGATGGCAGGGTCGGGGGTATCGCGACGGGCGCGTTCGATCATGTTCTGTGACAGGTCCAGGCCCAGCACCGAAGCTGCGCCCTGCTCACGCATCCAGCGCGAGGCCCAGCCAAAGCCGCAGCCCAGGTCGACCACGCGTTTGTCGTGCAGGTCGGGCAGCATGGCACGGATTGCCGGCCACTCGGGTGCGCCGTCCAGGCCCAGCACCTGGCGGGGGAGCTGGCTGTAGCCGGCGAAAAAGGCGGGGTTGTCGTAGATGTTCTGGGCCATGGGGGCTCCTGGAAAAGGCGGTAGACCCAGACTTTAATCCATTGCCGCTATCGTTTGCTCCGGCCTGTTCGCGGGCAAGCCCGCTTTGGAGTGGTCAAAAAAGATATCCCGGTGTCGCCCTCGACAAAGCGCCCTCCCACCTGCGCCGGTCTACTGGCTGTAACAAAAATGATGAAGCGGCCCGGACCGCCTCACTTTCCCTCCAGGCTGCCTTTGGAAACCGGAGCGTTCCCACATGTCCGCAACTCATGAGGTATCCCCCGCCACCCTGCGCCGGGTGATCGCCGCCTCGGCGATCGGCAATTTCGTCGAGTGGTTCGACTTTGCCGTCTACGGCTTCCTCGCCACCCTTATCGCCAGCCAGTTCTTCGCCAGCGGTGATGCCAGCGTGGCCTTGCTCAAGACCTTCGCGGTGTTTGCCGTGGCGTTTGCCTTGCGGCCGCTCGGCGGGATCGTCTTCGGCGCCTTGGGCGACCGGCTCGGGCGCAAGCGCATCCTGTCGCTGACCATCCTGCTGATGGCCGGCTCCACCACGCTGATCGGCCTGTTGCCGACCTACGCCAGCATCGGCCTCGCCGCCCCGGCGCTGCTGACCCTGGCGCGCTGCCTGCAAGGGTTCTCGGCCGGCGGCGAGTACGCTGGGGCATGCGCTTACCTGATGGAACATGCGCCACAGAACAAGCGCGCGTTCTACGGCAGCTTCGTGCCCGTGTCGACCTTCTCGGCGTTTGCCTGCGCGGCCGTGATCGCCTACGGCCTGGAAGCCAGCCTGTCGGCGGAGGCAATGGCGGCCTGGGGCTGGCGCATACCCTTCCTGGTCGCGGCGCCGCTGGGCCTGGTGGGCCTGTACTTGCGCTGGCGCATGGAGGAAACCCCAGCATTCCGCGAGGCCATCGCCCAAGGCAAGGTGCATGAGCATTCGCCGCTCAAGGACACCCTGCGCCACCATGGCCGGGCCATTCGCAACCTGGGGGCGTTCATTTCGCTCACGGCGCTGTCGTTCTACATGTTCACCACTTACTTCGCCACCTACCTGCAACTGGTCGGCAACCTGACCCGCGCGCAATCGTTGCTGGTCACCACCGTGGCGCTGCTATTCGCCGCCATCGGTTGCCCGTTGGCCGGCGCGTTCTCGGACCGGGTGGGGCGGCGCAAGACCATCGGCTTCACGTGCCTGTGGGTGATGGTCTGCGTGTTCCCGGCCTACTGGCTGGCCAGCTCCGGCTCGATGTCGGGCGCGCTGCTGGGGGTGATGCTGCTAGCGGTGGGGGCATTGAGCAGTGGCGTGGTGACCGCGGCGCTGTTGTCGGAGAGCTTCCCCACCCGCACCCGCTATACCGCCTCGGCGATTACCTACAACGTGGCCTATACCCTGTTTGGCGGTACCGCGCCGCTGGTGGCGACCTGGCTGATCGGGCAGACCGGCAGCAGCCTGGCACCGGCGTTTTACCTGGTGGTGATCGCACTGGTGGCGTTGGTGGGCGGGTTGGCGTTGCCGGAGACTTCACGGATTTCGTTGCATGAAGAGCCGGCTGCAGACGGCCAACGGCGAGCAGCCGGTAGCGCCCTTTGAGCATTTGCGGCCCATTCGCGGGCAAGCCCGCCCCCAACGCTGTAGCTGTGGGAGCGGCCTTGTGTTGCGAAAGGGCTGCGCAGCAGCCCCGGCCATCTCAACCCTCCTCAGCCTCTTCCCGCCGATACGCCCACTGGTAAAGCGCCGGCAACACCAGCAAGGTCAGCGCCGTGGATGAGAGAATCCCGCCAATCACCACCGTCGCCAGCGGCCGCTGCACTTCAGCCCCGGTGCCCGTGGCCAATGCCATCGGGATGAACCCGAGCGATGCCACCAGCGCCGTCATCAGCACGGGCCGCAAGCGCGTCAGCGCCCCCTCCTCAACTGCAACGCGCAAGCTGCGCCCTTCTTCGCGCAAGCTACGGATAAAAGCAATCATCACCAGGCCATTGAGCACCGCCACGCCAGACAACGCGATAAAACCAACGCCGGCCGAAATCGACAGCGGAATATCCCGCAGCCACAGCGCCAGCACACCGCCGGTCAAGGCAAAAGGAATGCCGGTGAACACCAGCAGGCCATCGCGCAGGTTGTTGAACATCATCAGCAGCAAGCCCATCACCAGCAGCAATGCTACCGGCACCACTACCTGCAGGCGCTCGGCGGCCGATTGCAACTGCTCGAACTGGCCGCCCCAACGGGTCCAGTAGCCGGGTGGAATCGGCACTTGCTGCAGCAGGGTCTGCTCGGCCTCTTCGACAAACGAGCCCAAGTCACGTCCGCGCACGTTGGCGCTGACCACCACCACACGCTTGCCGTCTTCGCGGCTGACCTGGTTCGGCCCTAGTTGCAGGTTCAGTGTCGCCACTTGCGACAGGGGGATGAAACCGATTTGCCCAGCCCCACCTGCCGCGTTTGCAGGCACTGGAATCAACAGGCTGGCCAAGCCATCGACATCGGTGCGCAGCGTCTCGGCAAGGCGCACCACCATGTCGAAGCGGCGATCGCCTTCATACAGCGTGCCCGCCGTGCGCCCGCCCACGGCAATGGCGATGGCGTCCTGCACATCACCCACGTTCAAGCCATGGCGGGCGGCCTTGTCGCGGTCGATGTCGATGGTCAGCACTGGCAGGCCGGTGGTCTGTTCCACCTTCACTTCCGACGCACCCGGCACCTGCTGCAGGCTGGCGGCGATCTGCGAGGCGGTGCGGTTGAGCACCTCCATGTCGTCACCGAATACCTTCACCGCCACGTCGCTGCGCACACCGGAGATCAGCTCGTTGAAGCGCAGCTGGATCGGTTGCGACATCTCATAGTTGCTGCCCGGCACGCTGGCGGCGGCGCGTTGCACCTGGGCAATCAGCGCCTCACGCGGCTTGCCAGGGTCGGCCCATTGCTCGCGCGGGTGCAGCATCACGTAGGCGTCGGAGATGTTCGGCGGCATCGGGTCGGAGGCAATTTCGGCCGTGCCGGTACGGGCAAACACCCGTTGCACTTCCGGGACCTGGCTGATGATCGCGCGCTCTAGGCGCTGTTGCATGTCCACCGACTGCGACAGGCTGGTGCCCGGTACACGCAGCGCCTGCAAGGCAAAGTCGCCCTCGCTGAGGCTGGGGATGAACTCGCTGCCCATGCGGCTGGCCATGATGCCGGACAGCAGCACCAGTAACGCGGCGCCGGTAAACGCCAGCTTGCGCCGGCCCAGCACCCAGGCCAGCACAGGGGCATAACGTTTGCGCGCAGTGCGCATCAGCACGCCCTCTTCCTCCTTGACCTTGCCGGTGACGAACAGCGCGATGGCGGCCGGCACGAAGGTCACCGAGAGGATCATGGCGCCCAGCAGGGCCATCACCACGGTGAAGGCCATGGGGTGGAACATCTTGCCTTCGACCCCGGTCAGGGCAAAGATCGGCAGGTACACCACCATGATGATCAACTGGCCGTAGATCAGCGGCCGGCGCGCTTCACGGGCGGCGGCAAATACCTCGTGAAAACGTTCGCCACGGGTCAGCATTCGGCCGTGGCGTTGCTGGGCATGGGCGAGGCGGCGGATGGCGTTTTCGACGATCACCACCGCGCCGTCGACGATGATGCCGAAGTCCAGGGCGCCAAGGCTCATGAGGTTGGCGCTGACCTTGTTGCTGAACATGCCGGTGAAGGTGAACAGCATCGACAACGGGATCACCATGGCAGTGATGAGCGCGGCGCGAATATTGCCCAGGAACAGGAACAGCACGGCGACCACCAGGATCGCGCCCTCGATGAGGTTCTTCTTGACCGTGGCGATAGCCTTCTCGACCAGGTTTGTGCGGTCATACACCGTCACCGCGACCACGCCCTTTGGCAGGTTACGGTTGATCTCGACGAGCTTGGCCGCAACCGCCTGGGCCACCGTGCGGCTGTTTTCACCGACCAACATAAACACCGTGCCCAGCACCACTTCACGGCCGTTTTCGGTGGCAGCACCGGAGCGCAGCTCCTCGCCCAGGCCGACCTGCGCGACATGGCTGACACGGATGGGCGTGCCGTCGGCGCTGGAGATGACGATATTGGCGATGTCATCGGCCGAGGCCAACTGGCCCGGGGCACGGATCAGCAACTGCTCGCCGTTGCGCTCGATGTAGCCCGCCCCGACGTTGGCGTTGTTGCGTTCCAGGGCGGCGATCAGGTCGTTGAGGGTGAGTTTGTACGCCGACAGGCGCTTGGGCTCTGGGGCGATCAGGTATTGCTTGGCGTGGCCACCGATGCTGTTGACCTCAGCCACCCCCGGCACGTTGCGCAACTGCGGCTTGATGATCCAGTCCTGGATCACCCGCAGGTCGGTGGCTGTGTAGGGCGTCCCGTCGTCCTTGAGCGCGCCCTCCTCGGCTTCCACCGTCCACAGGAAGATTTCCCCCAGCCCGGTGGAGATCGGCCCCATGCTGGCCTCGATACCTGCGGGCAACTGCTCGCGAGCCACCTGCAGGCGCTCGTTGACCAGTTGCCGGGCAAAGAACAGGTCGGTGCCATCGTCGAAGATGACCGTCACCTGTGATAGGCCGGAGCGCGACAGCGAGCGGGTCTGCTTGAGCCCGGGCAGGCCGGCCATGGCGGTTTCAATGGCGAAGGTGATGCGCTGCTCGGTTTCCAGCGGCGAGTAGCCGGGCGCGGCAGTGTTGATCTGCACCTGGACGTTGGTGATATCAGGTACCGCATCGATCGGTAGTTTCTGGTAGCTGTGGATACCCACGGCGGCCATCAGCACCACGGCAAGTATCACCACCAGGCGCTGCTCGATGGCGAATTGGATCAGGCGTTCGAACATGCAAGCATCCCCATGATCAATGACTGTGCTCGGCGGAGCCCTTGCCGAGCTCCGACTTGAGGACGAAGCTGCCGGCAGCAGCCACCTGGGTACCGGCCGCAAGGCCTTCGGTGATTTCCACCTGGCCTGCGTCACGCCGCCCGGCCTTCACCGGGCGAGCCTCGAAGCCCTCTTCGGTGCGGGCAAACACCACGGTCTGCTGCTCCCAGGTCTGCAGTGCGCTTTCTGGTACCACCACGGCGGCGTTGAAGCGCTCGACGCTGACAGCGATGTTGACGAACAGCCCGGGGCGCCAGGCGCCGTTGGGGTTGGCCAGGGTGGCGCGGACGGTGGCGGCGCGGTTCTGCTCGCCGAGCAGGCTGCCGACGTAGTTGACCTTGCCCTCGACCTCGGCGCCGAGGTCCGGTGCGCTGACGGTGACGCTGCGCCCGGTGGTGACCTTGAGCAAGTCGCGTGGGGCCACGGCGAACGTGGCCCAGACCCTGCTCAGGTCAGAAAGGGTGAACGCGTTGCTGGTCTCATCGACCACTTCACCCACGGTCAGGTGCTTCTCCACCACCACCGCATCAAAAGGCGCCCGCAGCTCGTACCGGTTGCCCGCCCCGGCCGGGCCGACTGCGGCGACTTTCTGCCGGGCATTGGCCAAGGCGATCTCGGCCTCCTGCAGGGCCTGACGGGCCTGCTGATAGTCCTGCTCGGCACTGATGCGCTCCTGCCACAGTTGCTGCTCGCGCTGAAAGGTCAGGCGCGCCAGCTCGAGGCGGCGCTGGGCGGCCTGCTGCTCGCTGCGCAGGTCGGAAATCTGCTGGCTGGCGATCACGGCCAGAACCTGGCCACGCTTGACCGCCTGGCCGAGGTCGGCGTGCACCGCCTCGACCACGCCGGGCACTCGGGGGACCACGTGCGCGGTGCGATCTTCGTCAAAGCGGATTTCGCCGGGGAAACTGATCGCGGTGCCCAGTTCGCGCGGTGCGGCAGCAGCCAGCTGGATGCCGGCGGCCTCGATCTGGGCGCTGCTCAAGTGCAACTGGCCTTCTTCTTCCTCATGCGCTTCACCCGCTTCTTCAGCGTGGGCGTGGCTGCCTTCACCGTGGTCGTCATGGCTGGCCTCGCCACTGCGGGCTTGGCCGAGGTTGCCGGTCCAGGCCAGGCCGCCGAGGCCGAGCACGGCGATGGCGGCGGCCAGAAGGGCCAGCTTGCGTGGGTTATTCATGGTTGCTCCTGCTGTTCGGTGTTTTGCTCAAACCCTCAAGGTCGCCGTAAATGCGCTCGACCTGTGCACGCGCGTCGGTCGCCATAGCCAGCGCCTCGAGATACAGCCCGCGCGCCTCGATCAGCGTGCGTTGGGCATCGAGCACGTCGAGGAAGGCAAACTTGCCCATCTCGAAACCACGGGTGGCGGTGTCCACGGCTTGTTGCGCCGAGGGCAGGATGGTCCGGTCATAGGCGTCAACCTCCTGCATTGCCGTGTGCCACTGGCTGACGGCGCTGCGGGTTTCGCTGCGCACGCGCAGCTCGACGGCATTGCGCAGGTCGCGGGCCTGGTCGGCACGGCGGGCTGCGGCCAGCACATTGCCTTGGTTGCGGTCGAACAACGGCAGCGGCATGGATAACCCCACCACGTTGACCTGTTCGCGATCTTCGCGGCTGTACTGGCTGCCGATGCTCA
Source organism: Pseudomonas sp. NPDC012596 (assembly GCF_042902325.1). Lineage (NCBI taxonomy): Bacteria > Pseudomonadati > Pseudomonadota > Gammaproteobacteria > Pseudomonadales > Pseudomonadaceae > Pseudomonas > Pseudomonas sp. NPDC012596. The sequence continues at coordinate 108,900 of NZ_JBIBEB010000010.1, forward strand.
CGGTCAGGTCCGGAATACGCTGGGCTTTTGCCGAACCCAACGAGGCCTCGCCACGTTCGATCTGCGCAGCGGCCAGGCGCCAGTCGGCGGTCTGCTCCACCTTTTCGAGCAGGGTTTCGGCCTTGGGCGCCGTACCGGGGGACAATTCGGCAGCCGGCAACCGGTCGAACATCGCCACCGGGCTGCCAGTCAGCCGCGCCAATGCCTGATAGGCCACTGCCTGTTGGGTTTCGGCGCGGCGTACTTCGGCTTGCGCCTGAGCCAGCTGCACCTGGGCGCGGGTGCTTTCTACCGGCGACGACTGGCCTGCGCTGACCCGGCCTTGTACCACCCGCACACCTCGCTCGGTCAACGCCTGCGACTGTTGCGCCAACGCCAGCGCGGTCTGCGCGCGCAGGGCGGCGTGAAATGCCTGCACCACATCGGCGCGCAGGGCGTTGCGCTGACGCTCCAGTTCGAGCTGGGCGATGGCCTGGCCGCTGCCGGCAACAGCGATGCGCGCACCGCGCTTGCCGCCCAGCTCCAGCGGCTGGCTGAGGGTAACGGTGGTGGTGCTGGTGTCGCGGCGGGTGTCTTCGACTTCCCAGGACAATTCAGGGTTGGGCAGCAGCCCGGCCTGGCGACGCTCGCCCTCGGCAATGCCAATCTCGCGGCCGGCGGCGGCCAGCTCGGGGTTGTTGGCAAAAGCCGCGGCGAGCGCCTCGGGCAGGCTCAGGCCTTGCCCTGCCTGGGCGCTGGCGGCGGCCGTCAGCAACAGGCAGAGCATGATGACTTTGCGGGGGGTCGGCACTTCGATGTCCTCGTCGGCGAGCGGTGGCGAGGGACTGTAGGGAGCGGTGGTTATCGGGGCGGTGGCGTGAACATTACAATTGTGTAATCGAGCACTGATATGACTGCGGGCTGTTCGCGGGTACGTGCAACATCAGTCCGATAATCGCCCACTTTTCCCCCTGCGACAGTCAACCCAATTGACGAAACTAACCGGGTGGTACAAACATAAAGGCGTTCAACAACAATAAAGCGAAGCCCGCCATGAAGCCTCTTATCCTCGTGCTCAACGGCCCTAACCTGAATATGCTGGGTACCCGCGAACCCGCTCAGTACGGCCGTGAAACCCTTGCCGACCTCGCGCAGAGCTGTGCCGACACGGCACACGCCCACGGCCTGGAAATCGAATTCCGCCAGACCAACCATGAAGGCGAATTGATCGACTGGATCCACGCGGCCCGCAACCGTTGCGCCGGTATCGTCATCAACCCCGGTGCATGGACCCACACTTCGGTGGCGATCCGCGACGCACTGGTCGCCAGTGAACTGCCGGTGATCGAAGTGCACCTGTCCAACGTGCACAAGCGTGAGCCCTTCCGCCACCTGTCGTTCGTTTCGTCGATCGCCGTCGGTGTGATCTGCGGCCTGGGCAGCCACGGCTACCGCATGGCCCTGAGCCACTTTGCCGAAACGCTGCGGGAGCAGGCCGCATGACCCAGCCAGCCATCCTTGCCGGCCTGATCGGCCGCGGCATCCAGCTGTCGCGCACGCCTGCCCTGCACGAACACGAGGGCGATGCCCAGGCCCTGCGTTATCTCTATCGCCTGATCGATGCCGACCAGTTGCAACTGGACGACAGCGCCCTGCCGCAACTGCTGGATGCCGCCCAGCACACCGGCTTCACCGGGCTGAACATTACCTACCCGTTCAAGCAGGCGATCCTGCCGCTGCTCGACGAACTGTCCGAGGAGGCCAGTGGTATCGGTGCGGTAAACACCGTGGTCCTCAAGGACGGCAAACGCGTCGGCCACAACACCGATTGCCTGGGCTTTGCCGAAGGCTTGCGCCGCGGCCTGCCCGATGTGGCCCGGCGCCAGGTGGTGCAAATGGGCGCGGGCGGCGCGGGGTCAGCGGTGGCCCATGCGTTGCTGGGCGAAGGGGTCGAGCGGCTGGTGCTGTTCGAAGTGGATGCGGCACGCGCGCAGGCACTGGTCGACAACCTCAATGCACGTTTCGGCGCAGGCCGGGCAGTCATCGGTACGGACTTGGCCAGTGAACTGGCCCAGGCGGATGGCTTGGTCAACACCACGCCGGTCGGCATGGCCAAGTTGCCAGGCACACCACTGCCGGTAGAACTGCTGCACGCGCGGCTGTGGGTGGCTGAAATCATCTACTTCCCGCTGGAAACCGAACTGCTGCGCGCGGCGCGGGCTTTGGGCTGCCGAACGCTGGATGGCAGCAACATGGCGGTATTCCAGGCGGTCAAGGCGTTCGAGCTGTTCAGCGGGCGCCAGGCCGATGCGGGGCGGATGCAGGCGCATTTTGCCAGCTTCAGCTGAGCCAGCACCGGCCCTTTCGCGGGCCTAGCCGGCTCCCACAGGCCACCGCTGATACCAGATTCAGCGCAATGGCTGTGGGAGCGGGCTTGCCCCGCGAAGAGGCCGGCATAGACACGCATCAACCTTTTTCATCCAGCAGCGCCTGGATGACTTTCTCCTGCCCGTCATAATCCCCCTCGCCAAAGTGCACATGCCTGACCTGCCCCTGTCGATCGACGAAGTAATGGGCGGGCCAGAACTGATTGCCCCAGGCATTCCACACCCGGTAATCGTTGTCTACCGCCACCGGATAACCGATGCCCAGGCGGGCCACTTTGCTTTTCAGCTGACCGACATCGTGCTCGTAGTCGTACTCCGGCGTATGCACACCTACCACTACCAGCCCCTGGTCGGCATAACGCCGGGCCCAGTCGTTCACATGCGGCAAGCTTCGCTGGCAGTTGATGCAGTCCCAGGTCCAGAAATCCACCAGCACCACCTTGCCCTTGAGCACCGGGGCATCCAGCGGCGGCGAGTTGAGCCACTCGCTGGCCCCGGACAGCGAAGGCATGGCGCCGTAGCTGTCGCGGGCCATCAAGTGGCCGGCCAGGCCCAGGCCAACGAGCGCCAAGGCCACGCCGCCCACCTTTAACAGCGCGCGATGATCAATTGTCATGGCAACCCGCCGTGGCGTAGGAGCGGTATTCCACACTCTCGTGCTGGCCTTTGGAGTCCAGGTAGTCCATGCGGGTGTTGACAACGCCACAGGCGTTGCTTTGATCATCTTTGACGGACAGCACTTTCTTCACGTCCAGATGGTCGCCATAGCGATACTGCATGGCATTGTTGTCGGTCATCGGCATGCTGGTGGCCTGGGCAGCCAGGGTGCCAAAACTGAGCACCGCGAACAGGCTGGCGCAAGCAAGGGTTTTGACGTTCATGGTATCGCTCCTGTGCAGCTTCGAAGGGTGAGGAGTGTTGCTCCCCGGTCGAGAGCCATTTCACCCCCGCCAGGTATCGCGCATGTGTCGCCAAACCTGTGATGTGCTTCCTGCTGTATCTGTGCAGGCGCCAGATACACTGCAATACAAACCCCTGCAGGCAAGCACCCGCCTGCTCGATACACTGCGCCCACTCCCCTTGCACAGGACCCCAGCGATGGAACATGTCGATCACATCCTGATCGTCGACGACGACCGCGAGATCCGCGAACTGGTCGGCAACTACCTGAAGAAGAACGGCCTGCGCACCAGCATCGTCGCCGATGGCCGGCAGATGCGCGCCTTCCTCGAAGCCAACAGCGTCGACCTGATCGTCCTCGACATCATGATGCCGGGCGATGACGGCCTGCTGCTGTGCCGCGAACTGCGCGCCGGCAAGCACCGCAACACGCCGGTGCTGATGCTGACCGCGCGCAACGACGAGACCGATCGCATCATCGGCCTGGAAATGGGCGCCGACGACTACCTGACCAAGCCTTTCTCCGCCCGCGAACTGCTGGCGCGTATCAATGCCGTGCTGCGCCGCACCCGCATGCTGCCGCCCAACCTGACCATCAGCGAAAGCAGCCGCCTGCTCGCCTTCGGCCAGTGGCGCCTGGACACCACCGCGCGCCACCTGCTCGACAGCGAAGGCACCCTGGTTGCCCTCAGCGGCGCCGAATACCGCCTGTTGCGGGTGTTTCTCGACCACCCACAACGGGTGCTCAGCCGCGAACAACTGCTCAACCTGACGCAAGGCCGCGAGGCCGACATCTTCGACCGTTCCATCGACCTGTTGGTCAGCCGGCTGCGCCAGCGCCTGGGTGACGACGCCCGTGAACCCAGCTGCATCAAGACCGTGCGCAGCGAAGGCTATGTGTTTTCGCTACCGGTGCAGCTGCTCGAGTCGCCGTCATGAAGTGGCCACGCACCTTGGCCTCGCGCCTGGCACTGATCTTCTTTACTGGCCTGGTGCTGGCCTACGGGCTGTCATTCAGCCTGCAGGCGTACGAGCGCTACATCAGCAGCCGTTCGATGATGCTCAACAACCTGGAACAGGACGTCGCCACGTCGGTAGCCATTCTCGACCGCCTGCCTGCCGCCGAACGCGCCGCCTGGTTGCCGCGCCTCGAGCGACGCACCTACCGCTATCGGCTGGATGAAGGCCTGACGGGCGCGGCAATGCCCAGCGAAGACCCTCCGATGGCGGCGGAGTCCATCGTCAAGGCGATCGGCAACAGCTATCGCCTGACATTCCAGGACATCCCCGGGCCGAACGCACACTTTCAAGCCCACCTGCGCCTGGCCGACGGGGCGCCACTGACCATCGACGTAACCCCGACGCCCGTGCCCGTGGCCAAATGGTTGCCAGGGGTGCTGCTGATCCAGCTAGCCGTGTTGCTGTTCTGTACCTGGCTGGCCGTACGCCTGGCCATCGGCCCGCTGACCCGCCTGATCAAGGCACTGGACGACCTCGACCCGGACAAACCGGGCATGCGGCTGGACGAAAGCGGCCCACGTGAGGTGCAATATGCCGCCACGGCGTTCAATGCCCTGCAGGCGCGCATCGCGGCTTATCTCAAAGAACGCATGCAATTGCTGGCAGCGATTTCCCACGACCTGCAAACGCCGATCACACGCATGAAGCTGCGTGTCGAAGTCATGGATGAGGGAGTCGAAAAGGATAAGTTGTGGCATGACCTGGATGCCATGGAGCACCTGGTGCGCGAAGGCGTGGCCTATGCCCGCAGCATGGACATCAACACCGAGCCTGCCTGCCGCATCAACCTCGATGCCTTCCTCGACAGCGTGGTGTTCGACTACCAGGACAGCGGGGCTCAAGTCGAGCGCCATGGCATTACCGGCAGCCTGCTGGAAGCGCGCCCGCATGCGTTGCGCAGGGTGCTGGTCAACCTGCTGGACAATGCCCTGAAGTTCGCCGGCAAGGCCCAGCTGGAGGTCAGCCGTGAACACGGGCTGATCTTGATTCGCGTGCTCGACGAGGGCCCAGGCATTCCCGAAGCAGAGCTCAACGAAGTGCTCAAGCCGTTCTACCGGGTGGAAAGCTCGCGCAACCGCAGCACCGGGGGCACCGGCCTGGGGTTGGCCATTGCCCAGCAGTTGACCCAGGCCATGGGTGGGCGGTTGACCTTGAGCAACCGCCAGGGCGGCGGGCTGTGCGCACAGATCGAGCTGAGATGAACACGCATGACAACTTCGCGGTGCGAGGCTCCGATACGCCGCGATGAGGTTTTCCTACGCACCCCATAACTACAGTCCGATACACAACACAGCCTGCGCCGACACACTGCAGATACCCAACCCCGCCACACTTCCGGTCACACATTGACACACCGGGAGCCCCCTTGATGAGAGCCATCGCCCTTCCCTCCGGCTGGAAGCTTTTTGCCGCCCTCGCCGGCTTGACCCTGGCCATGACTGCGGTGGTCCTCGCCGCTCACCCACTCGGCTCGGACGGCTTGCGCAGCGCCATCCGTGCCACCGCACGCAGCTCCTTCGCACTGTTTCTGCTGGCGTTTCTGGCGTCCTCGCTGGTGGCCTTGTTGCCAGGCCCCGCAAGCAGGCGGGTCTTGCGCGAACGGCGTTTCCTGGGCCTGGCTTTCGCCTTTTCCCACACCGTGCACGGCGCCTTGATCTACCGCTACGCCCAGCAGTTTCCCGAACTGTTCTGGGCCGGCCGCACAGTGACATCCAGCCTGCCCGGCAGCATCGGCTACCTCTTTCTGCTGATGCTGACCCTGACCTCTTTCAAAGCCCCGATGCGCCTGCTCGGCGGGCGGGCCTGGAAAGCCCTGCACAGCACCGGCATGTGGGTGTTGGCCGGGGTGTTCTGCCTGTCGTTCTACAACCGCATCCCCATGGGTGGTTGGTACCCACTGGCTTTCGCCCTGATGTTCGCCGCCATTGCACTCAAACTCACCGCCAAACGGGCGCAATCCCAGCGCCGCAGTGCCACAGCCCTATCCTGAGGAAGAGAAGAACCATGACCACCCTGACCCGCACCCTCACCACCGTCGACCGCTTCGGTAACTGGAGCGCCGACCTGCCGTTACGGCTTTTTCTGGCCTGGGAGTTCTTTGAATCCGGCGTTGAGAAATTAAATGGCAGCAATTGGTTCGGCGAATTGCAGGAGAGTTTCCCGTTCCCCTTCAACATGCTGCCCGCAGAACTGAACTGGCAGCTGTCGATGTGGGCCGAGTTGGTTCTGCCACTGTTATTGCTGCTAGGGCTCGGCACGCGGTTTGCTTCGGCAGGATTGATGGTGATCACAGTGGTTGCGATAGCCGCAGTGCACTGGCCGATGCACTGGTGGACCCTGGCGGAACTGGCGCAGGGCTACGCCTTTACTGACCAGGGCTTCGGCAACTTCAAGTTGCCGGTGATCTATCTGGTGGCACTGCTGCCGCTTCTGCTCAAAGGCGCCGGCCGCCTGAGCCTTGATCACTGGCTCAAAGGGCGCTTCGCTGCCCAAGCCTGAGCAGCACGCACAACGACGGGCTCGTCGCAGCTGGCGAAGAGCCCGTTTTCAATTCAGCGTGTACCGATGACAACGCCTAGCCCACGCAAGCTCTCCAGCAGCGCCAGGCCTTGCTGATGGTCTGCCCCCAAAGCCTGCAAGCGCTCGCGCCCACTGCCGTTCACCTGTGCCAGCAAGCGGTACGCCATGGGCGTCAGGCGTGAAAAGCGCACTTGCAGGCTGGCATCGCGATACACCATCAGCAAGGTTGGCAGCCCAGGGGCCTGCTCTGGCTGGAAGTCAGGGCCAATACGTTCCACCGGCCACTGATAGGCCAGTACCCTGGCCATGCACGACAACAGCGGTTCGCCCTGCAGCAGATCGCCCTGTGGGTCATGGGGCGGGTCTTCGGCATCGCTCAGATAAAGCTGCGCCTCGACCCACTCGTAGTGCGCAAGCTCCAGCTGCCACGGGGGATCAGCCTGGGTGCCCTGAAGGTAGTCGATGAACGCCTCGGCAACCTGGGTGAACAGCGGGGTTTGGCTGCGGTAGTTGGCGTAGAAATCACGCACCCGTGCATGCCAGCGCGGCTCGCCAAGGGCTTGGCGCAACACCGGGAAACTGCCCGCCAGCAGGCCTTCAATGGCGCCGTAGAATAGCTCGCGATAGACCTTCAAGCGGCGCTCTTCAACGCCAGGTGGAGGGGGATGCCGGCCTGGATCGCGCAGGTGCCGGGCCAGGGTGAACTGCTGCTCACGCAACGTTTCGCCCATGCGACACCTCCTGCTGTATCGCACGGACGCGCGCGGTTTCTTCGAGTAGCTTGGCCAACGGCGGGTAGTTGAAGTCACGTTCAAGGACTGTCGGTTGCGCCCCAAAGCGCTGGCAGGCCAGTGCGAACAAGGCCCAGACGTCATCATTTACCGGCGCGCCGTGAGTGTCGACCTTGAGGTCCGGCGCTTCATCGTAATGCCCGGCTACATGCATGGCAGTGACCCGCGCAGCCGGCAGCCCGCGGAGAAAAGCCAGAGCGTCATAACCATGGTTGCAGGCATTGACGAACAGGTTATTGACATCCAGAAGCAAGTCGCAATCGGCCTCCGCGAGCACCGCCCGGATGAAATCCAGCTCACTCAGCGCTTGATAAGGCGCGGCGTAATAGCTGATATTTTCCACGGCAATGCGCCGCTGCAGATGGTCCTGGGCCTGGCGGATTCTGGCTGCGACTTGGTGCACGGCCTCGTCGGTAAAGGGGATCGGCATCAAGTCATAGAGATAGCCGTCATCGCCGCAGTAGCTCAGATGTTCACTGTACAGGCGCACCTTATGGCGATCGAGGAACTGTCGCGTCTGTTCCAGCAGTTCGAGGTTCAGCGGCAGGCTTCCCCCCAGGGACAACGACAAACCATGGCTGGTCAGCGCAAACCGCTCGGTGAGCTGCGACAGGCTACGGCCGTAGGCGCCCCCAACTCCGATCCAGTTTTCTGGTGCACACTCCAGAAAGTCCAGCGCGCCCTCATCGAGAGTCAGCAGCTCAGGCATCAGACCACGGCGCAGGCCAAGGCCGGTGAACAAGGGTAAGAGGCTCATCGGTAAAGATCTCCACAACACGCACAACGCCCCACCTGACCTGCAGGCGGGGCGTTGCTTCACTCATGGGGCAGGTCGTCAGCCTTTGGCGTCGGTCTTGGGCTTTTCGCCGCATTTGCCTTCACCGCACTTGCCTTCACCTTTAGTGGCCTTATCGTCGGCGCCGCACTTGCCTTCACCACATTTGCCTTCCCCCGGCGCCTTGGCAGATGCCAGTTGATAACCCTGGGGCAGTGGTTCTACAGCAAAGGCACTACTGCCAAGGGCCATGCTGCCGAGCAAGGTGGCGCCGAACAGGCCAAGCTTTTTCCGTGCATCAATCATGATGAAGCTCCACATAAGTGCAATAGAGGAGCCATTAGAGCGTGAGGGAGCGTCGCCGATACATCACCACAATCAGCGCAATGTATAGGACTGGATGTCCCGAGTTGTCAGATTACAGAGCTGCAGTGCGCCCGCTCCTACGGCATACAGCAAGGAGCGGGGGAGCCCTGTCAGTCCTCCAGCGGCTTGGGCGGCGCTGCAGGCTTGGCGGGTTTGGCGGGTTTGCTGTCCTTGGCTTTGGGCTCAGGAACGGCCGCAACCGGTTCCGGGGCGGCCACAGCCTTCTCGGTCGCGGGCAATTCGTCGACCGCCTTGATGATGGCCTGCGGATCGAGCTTCTCGCCCAACTCGTCATCCTTGAGCATGTGCCGCTCGCCATCCTTGCCCACCAGGATCACCTTGGTGCCCTTGCTCGCACCGAGCTTGAGCTCACGGATCAGGGCCATGGTGGTCTGCTGTTCGAGGTTCTTGTCCTCACGCTTGCCCATCATGTTGGCGACGCTGTACACCACCAGGCCACGTTCCTTGAAAGCCGCCTGGGTAGCGGGATCCTTCAGCGCCTCATTCAACCCCCTCAATGTAGGGTCGGCAGAACTGGGGGCAATGATCACCAAAGGCCGTGCCTTGCCCAGTTCCTTGGCCAGAGGGGCATCGCTGTCGGCGGCGAACAACGGGCCAGTGACGGCGAGCAAGGTGGCGAGGGTCAGTGACCGGACGAGCATACACATCTCCTTATTGTCTCGATAAACCAATGACTACAGATCACGGAGAAAAATCCGACCCGGAGCCTAAACCACTTCGAACATCAGTTGGTCAGGGAAAAGTAACTGGCGGTTTCCAATGATGCTTCAGCCCAGGATGCAAGCGTTATGGGAAACAGCCAACATCCTGACTGAGCATAGTCCAAAGCCACTGCGGACAAAACAGTACAAGGCCTTGCCTTCCTCGGCGACTGTCAGCGCACCTCGATGGGAGGGTCCGCCGGGCCGGACGCCAGAAGCCTGAGCGTCATATCCAGCATCAAGCCACGCCGCGCCGCCCGTTGCTCCCCCAGAATGGCATCCGATTGGTCACGCCGCTCCTCGTCCGTGAGTGCCTCGTCGTCGAGTACTGCGTCCAGACGGCGGCGGAATGGGAGGTCCACCTGAGCGAAACCATGGGGTTGAGCGCGCTCCAGATGCGCCTGCCAAAATGTTCGATCAACCAGAGAGCGTGCCACCTCTTCCTGCGTCTCGGCCTGATAGACAGCCGCTTCAGCCCGGGCCAGGTGCGCCTGAGTGACGCCTGCCAGGGGACGAAAACTCATCTCGCCCACCTCGATGGGCAGGTTGAGCCGATGCCGCAAACCCAGGCGATAGGCGAGCCCCACCTCGCTTTCATCGGGATTGCCGCCGCGGTCGATGATCTCCTGTACGGCAAGGCGGTCAACTTCGTCCAGACGCCACAAACGCCGCCCCAGATCAATCAAGCTCTGCTCGGTACTCCCGTGATCACCGGACTGGGCATTCCATACCAGCCTGTTCAATTCAAGGTTGCTCAGGCACCAGGTAGCGCCGTCCTGGCAGCCCCATTCATCGTTGGCAACGGTCATCAGTTGCTCACGCAGGGCTGGCTCGTTCGCCATCGCCTGCAACAGGCCAAGTACCCGCTGCGCCAGTGCCTGAGCATCGATGTGAAAGTCGGCGGAATGCAGCAGTTGCTGCAGCACGCGGAAGAAGCGGTCTGCCGGCTCCCCTGCATCCACTGCTTCCCAGGCGGCCACGAGCAGCCCTCTATAACGCGGCCCGACAGCATCACCCCACACCTCGCGGGCACGATTGATCTGTTCACGAAGAAGCGCCTCATCAGGCGGCGCAAGAGGTGCCATCAGAGACGCTTGCACACGTACCAGCTCGGCTTCGTCAAAAGGATTTCCGGCCAGTCTGATCCTTCTTCGAAATGCGACAGGTACTTGATAGAACCATTCTGGGACGTGCCTGATACGGTTTTCGCGCATATCCATGTATAGCAACCCTTGGTGATCGCTCGCCCCTTCCGGGAAGCGGTTGACCCCCGTATTACGCATGCTCAGCCAGCGCAGTGCACTCAGCCCTCTGAGGCTGAATGTGCGCCCCAGCGGGTTGTGGGACAGGTCGATGTATTCCAGCCCAGTGGCGCTTGCCAGGGTAGCGGCCTGGCTGGTGCTCAGGACGATCTGGTTGTCGGTCAGGGTCAATTGGCGCAAGTGCCGCATTTGCAGCAACGGTTGCGGCAAACGCGTCAAGACGTTGCCCCCCAGATCCAGCGCTCTCAGATTGGGGAAGGCCAGCAGAAAGCTCGTTGGAACCTCTTGCAGCTCCATGCGCAGCAGCGACAGATCCGATACGTGTGAAAAACTGACCTGGGCCGGTATTTCCGGCAACCCGCCAGGCCTGTTGTTGTACAGGACCATGCGGTAGTCCTGGTCAATATTGAGATGGGCTTGCCCGGCGTCCGTGGTATGCCGCCAACAGTCGGTCAGCGTATCGAATACGTCTATCCGGTCTTCCCTCACAGCACCGTCTGACTCCGCCACCCACGCTGAGAGGCTGTTCTGCAGCACAGTCAACTGCTCACCCAGCTCAACCAGAACCTCTTCTACCCGACGGCCCGACAACTGCACATGTTCGGTCCACACCGCCACTTGCTCATCACTGAAGGATGGATACAAGTCCCGCACGATTGCCGCGAGCGACCTGTCGACACGGCCAAGCCCACCCGAATTGCAGCCCCCCAGGGGGTAACCGAACAGACGGTCACTGACCCGCTGTGGTGCCCGGAAAGCGCCGGGGCGCTGCAAGCCGAGCAACCGCTCGACCTCGGTACGACGTTGCAGCGCCAAGCGGCCCAACATGACGCGCAGGTTATGTGCGAATGGGTCACCCACCGCCATGGCCTGCCGCTGGCTGGGTGCATATGCCGAGGCGATGACGTCGAACATCTCCCCCGCCTCGCCAGATCGCCCACCCTGGGCATCGAATAGCTGGAACGCGCCATTGAAGTGGACCAGATCGAATGCCTGGGACCCCTCTTCGGTGGACATCAACAACGGCCCGTTGAGATAGCCTTCGAACAACCTCCAACGTATACCCTCGGCTGTGCCGGGCAGGTATTTGAGCAACCCCAAGGCAACGCGTGCCAGGTCGGCGTTCTGTGGCGTGTCCAGGAAGAAACCTTCGAACACGCGCGCCTGGCGAATTTCCTGCACGCTACCCCTGGCTGCTTCAGCCAAGGGTAGCGGGACACGGCCACTCGCCAACAAGCGCCTGCGATCATCCCCAGAAGCTGCGCGCAGCAACCCTTGCGCGGCACGCCGGTGCAGGCCAGGAAACACCCGGCGCAGCAACGTGCTGCTGGCAGTGTCGGTGATTTGCACAGCGTCATACATGCGCCCCAACAAATTACGACGCTGGGCCCAGGCCAACTCGGCCAGTGCCTGGTCCGACAGGCCATTGGCACCTGGTAGGCTCTGGGCGTGTTGCAGCACCGTGATGTCGTCAACCTGCTCACCACCGCGCAAACGGCTGACCATCGCGCGTATGCGCCGGTCGAGCCTTGAACGCTCTGCGCTATCCAGCAAGCCTGGCTGCGGCGCTCGTCCGTAGACGTGCAGAGCCCTTAATTGATCTGCGCCAAATCCATGAAAGCTCATTACCTCATCAATCTGCTCATCGCTCATGGCATCCAGAGGGGGGCCGAGGCGTCGGAACATGCGGTGCGTGTCATTCCATTCGGACGGTTGCTCGCTCCACAGGCGCCAGGCTCCGGCGCCATTATTTCGCAGCGCAGGACCATGCTGGGCGCGCGGGCGAAGCTGCCATTGGCCGTTGTCGGGGTGCTGCGTCACTGCATAGTGGTGCCCGTCCATCTCGATCCAGGCCTCACCCTCAAGCCGCCTGACACCCAGCGCATCGGGCGCAGACGCAGCGCTGGGCAGCAGGCTGCGGAACGGAGCAAGGTCGGGCTTCCAGAGTTTGGTGCTGCCGTCCTCCAGCCGCGCTGGCAGCATGCCGTCGACTACCGCAGAGCGCGTCCACAAGCGCCGGACGACCGTGATGCCTGCTGCGGTGGCCGCGAGCACAGCAAGGTCGGTAGCCACGTGGGTCATGTGGTCGAGCGCCTCCTGAGCATCACCGTCATGCCAAGCCTCGATGCCATGATAAACCTCACCCAGCAGCTCCCACGCAGTGACCGCCAACAACACCAGGCCAATGCTCGGTACAAACAACCCGGCAATATTGAGCAACGCCCAGCCTTCTGCGGCCAGCCGCTCATCATGGGCGCGCTGCAGGTCACGATCGAGTTGGGCCACCGGCATCACGATGACCGACGCATCGTCTTTGATCTGGCGGATCCGCGATTGAGCAAGGCTGTTGAACAACGGCTCTGGATAAGCCCGCAGGCGTGGCTTCAAGTCAAAACCTGCCCAGTCGGGAAGACCGTCGAAAGCAGGTACCACACTCGCGAAGAATGTCGAGCTATCGCGTCGGAGCACGAACCGGCTGAAAAACCGCTGATAGCTCTTGACGCGCAAGTGGTGCCCCAGCTCGCGGTTGAGGGCGCTCAGGCTCTGGAATGCCCGCCAAGGCGCGACCGGGTCGCCGGGCACGTAGATCAATAGCCGTCGCGTAGTATCGAGCAGCGGCCCCTGGTCGATCACATCCAGCACAACAATCTGTTCCAGCGCACAGCCCAGTAACGTCAGGCGCTTGGCCACCACCAGATCACCCGCAAGGCGTAATAACTTGCCATCAATGCACATGGCGGTTATCAGTTTCAGCTCACTGTCGTCCAGGGTCTCATCCAGCCTGGCTTTGTACGCATCCACCAGCATCGAATAGCGGCTGGTGTTGACCAGCAGCGCCTCCACGCGTTTCTCGTCCCCAGCGGGCTTGAGGATGGCATCCAGATGACGTTGATAAGCCTCCCCCAAGTCGAGCTCCCGGCACAACGCGGCGAATTCGATGGCCGTGGGTGGTTTGCCCTGGACCTGCCGCGGTGTGAGCAGGCGGTTGCCCACGGGTTGGCCGCCAGGCCTTGCCTGCTCGGAAGTAAAGTTTCGCAACACCACTTCGAGCAGCGGTTTTTCCTCGTACACCACCCTGGTGAGGTGGGCCCCTACGGGTTGAGCGTTGATGACCGGCTCTCGACGGCCTTGCAGAAACATCAATCGACGCAGGTTGTAGCTGACGCCATGACGTTGCGCGAGTGCGTCCTCCATTGCCGAGGCCACAAAATCGTCGATGTTTTCGATACGCGTCTGCAACGCGCCCAGCTGTTGCCGAAACTGCAGGCTCTTGGCCAGTGCGTCGGCCAATGCCGGAAGCTGCTCAGCAGGTGCTTTGCGCAGCCACGAGGGCAGCCGCTCGCCGATGATGCCATCCTGAAAAGCCTCACTGGCGCGACGCAATTGCTGGTAACGATGCTCATCTGGCGGTGATGGGGTAACCATGCTCGAAGCCTCCTGAAAATAAAGAGGCCAGCCTAGACAGGGCACGTTGATCGAGGCGTTAGATAGCTAACGCCAGCGCTCAGAACAACAGCAACTGGCGGTCGGTCAATGCCGCAAAATCGTCACCGACAAAGGGCAGGATGGCATCGGCCACGGGCTGCAGTTGCCTGCTGAAGTAATGGTCATAGTCGATCGGCGACTGCAGGTTTTCCATCGGTTCCGGGCCCGCCGTGGTAATCACGTAGCTGATCCAGCCACCATTCTGGTACTGCTGCGCACGACCAAGGCGGCGGTTGTAGTCATCAGCCAGGCGCGCGGCGCGTACATGCGGTGGCACGTTGCGCTGGTAGTCGGCCAGCGGCCGGCGCAGGCGCTTGCGGTAGATCAGCAGCTCGTCCAGTTCGCCCGCCAGGGTCTGCGCAACGAACCCGCGTACATAATCGCGGTACGGCTGGCCGCGGAAGATCCGCCCGTACAAGGCTTGCTGGAACTGTCGGGCCAACGGTGACCAGTCGGTACGCACCGACTCCAGGCCCTTGTACACCATGTCTTCGCTACCATCGGCGCGCTGCACCAGCCCGGCATAGCGCTTCTTGCTGCCCTCGTCGGCACCTCGAATGGTCGGCATCAGAAAGCGCCGGTAATGGGTTTCGAACTGCAGCTCAAGCGCGCTTTCCAGGCCCATGGTTTGGCGCAGGTGCTGGCGCCACCACTGGTTGACCTCGGCCACCAGTTCGCGGCCAATGCGGGCCGCAGCTTCCTCACCATGGGCGCCCTTGAGCCAGACGAAGGTGGAATCGGTGTCGCCATAGATCACGTCGTAGCCCCGCGCCTCGATCAGCGCGCGGGTCTGGCGCATGATCTGATGGCCACGCATGGTGATCGATGACGCAAGGCGCGGGTCGAAAAACCGGCAACCACTTGAACCCAGCACGCCGTAGAAGGCATTCATGATGATCTTCAGGGCCTGCGACAACGGCGCATTGCCTTCGCGCTTGGCTTCCTCCCTGCCCTGCCAGACACGCTCGACGATCGCCGGCAGGCAATGCAGGCTGCGCGAAAAACGCCCGCCTCGAAAGCCCTCGACCGAGTGCGTGTCATCCGGCTGGCGCAAGCCCTCGACCAGGCCCACCGGATCGATCAGGAACGTGCGGATGATGGAGGGGTACAGGCTTTTGTAGTCGAGCACCACCACCGAGTCATACAGGCCCGGGCGCGAATCCATCACGAACCCACCGGGGCTGGCTTCATCCGGTCGACTGCCCAGATTAGGCGCCACGAAGCCAAGCCGATGCATGTGCGGGATATACAGATGACAGAACGCCGCCACCGAACCGCCGCTGCGGTCCACCGCCAGCCCGGTGACGGATGAGCGCTCGAGCAGAAACTCCAGCAACCGGGTATGGGCGAAGATACGCGTCACCAGCTCGCAGTCCTTGAGGTTGTAACGGGCCAGGGCCGGTTTGTCCTCGGCGAACATGCGGTTGATCTCGTCCATGCGCTGGTAAGGCGTATCGATCGCCTTGCCTTCACCCAGCAGCGTCTGGGCGACGTTCTCCAGGCTGAACGAGGGGAAACTCCAGGTGGCCGAACGCAGGGCTTCGATGCCATCGATCAGCAGCCGGCCAGGTGCGTCTACGAACACATGGCCGCCGTTGGCGTGGGCACGCAAGGTCATGGGCGCGCCATTGCGCCCCAGCGTCAACGGCACCTGCAGTTGTTTGGCATGCTCATGCAGGATGCGCAAGTCGAACTGGATCAGGTTCCAGCCGATGATCGCATCCGGGTCGTGTTCGGCCATCCACTGGTTCAGGCAGTGAAGCAGCTCAGCGCGGTCGGGGCAGTAGCGCAGGTCGAAATCCACGTTACTGGCCTGAGCATTGGCAATGCCCAACATGAATACCTGGCGTTGGCCACATCCCTCTACGGCAATGCTGTACAACTCGCCGCGTTCGCTGGTTTCGATATCCAGCGATGCCAGACGCAATGGCGGGCGGTAGTGCGCGCAGGGTTTGAGTTGAGCATCACAGATGACCCCTTGGGCATCCGGGTGCCCGGCGAACTGCACCGCCGCCGTGATGAAGCGCTCCATCAGGTAGCGCTCTGGCGGGCGGATATCGCCCTCGAACACCTCTACGCCGGCACTGCGCAGGCGTTGTTCAAGTTGCATCAGTTGCCGCTGCTGACGGCAGTAAACACCCATTACTGGCCGGTGCTCGAAATCACGCAGGCTCAGGGTTTTGAGTTCAACACCTGTTTCACCGGCCAGCAACAGCCGCGCGTGCTCCGCCTGCGCCTGCAGGATGAACATCACTGAACCGTGTGGGGCCAGGCGCAACAGGCGTGGCCCCTGGTCGGTGGCCAGCCAGAACTCCACGCAGGTGCCTTCGGGCGTGTCGTGCCAATGCCGGGTCAGGACAAAGCCCTGCTGCAACTCCACTGCGTCGTCCTCGGTGCAACCGATAGGTCGGAAAGGGTAATTCTACCCTTGTGTGGGCAATCACCCGTACAGGTAGTTGATGTCCTTGTAGGCCAACGGTGGCAACTGGCCCAGCAGGAAGTCGCGCAACTTGTGCATCTGCCTTGCCTTGGGGCTGGATTTGAGCCAGGTCATGTAATACCCGTCTCCGGTCGCCACGGCATGCTTGAACGGCGTGACCAGGCGCCCGGCACCCAGGTCGGCACTGGCCAGCACCAGGTCGACCACCGAGATGCCCAGGCCCTGCTGGGCTGCGGAAATACCCTGGTCGAGGGTGTCGAACACCTGGCCCTGGTCGATGCTGATGTCCAGCGCATCCATGCGCGCCAGCCAGCGGCGCCAATCGCGGCGGTCCGGTGACGGGTGCAGTAGCTCGCACTGGCGCAAATCGCCCAGTGCCGGTTGCTCATGTGCCATGTAGTCCGGGTGGCACACCGGGATCAGCCATTCATCGAACAGCTTGAAGCTCTCGATATCGGCGGCAAAGCTGCCGCTGGACAGCAGAAACGCGCAATCGTAGGGCTCGGAGTAGAAGTCCACGGTGTCGATATCCATCCACACGCTCGACAGCTGCACGCTGCAGCTGTCGTCGACTTTCTTGAAGGCATCCAGTGCCCGCAGCAGCCAGCGCACGGTGAGCGTCGAAGGTGCCTTGAGGCGCAGCCCGTAGCGGTCCTGACGCAGCAGCGCGCAAGCGTTTTCGATGATCTTGAAGCCGACCTTCAGCTCCTGCGACAGCAGCCGCCCGTGTTCGGTGAGGCTCAACTTGGGGCCGCGGCGCTCGAACAAATCGCAGCCGAACATACCTTCAAGGGTCTTGATGTGGTGGCTGACGGCGCCCTGGGTCAGCGCCAGCTCTTCAGCCGCGCGGGTGAACGACCCGTAACGCGAGGCGACCTCGAAGGCACGCAATGCATGCAAAGCCTGAATCCGTTCCGACATGACGCCCCCGAAGCATGAGTAAGACTAATAGTAGGTCATAGTTCCACGCGTTTTACAACGTTAACTGCGTCTCAGAAAATGCAGGTAAATAACAAAGATAAGCCAATAACCTGCCTGCATATGTCTGTAACTTTCTGTTAATCAAACGCCTGGGGAAATCATGTTTACGGGTTATGGAAACTGCTATCGCCTGGATGCGCTAGAGCTGGCCGCTGAACATGTCCGGAACACGCAGCATTGGACGCACAAAACCATACAACATTTTCGCGACATCCTCGCCAACCCTGACTTCCCTTGCCTGTTCGGGCGCAAGGCGGTGGCTGGCGAATCCTGCCACATTCTGTTCGCCCGGGCCGAACAACTGGCCGACGACATCGCTCAAGGCCTCGCCGACTACGTCCGCACCATTACCCCCGTGCCAACCAAGCAACGTATCGGCAGCCCGCTGGTGGTGTTTCTCGAAACGGCCGCCGACAGCACCCTTGCCGAACAACAGGCGCTAGCCTGGAAGGTACTGCGCGGCGTGCACGCGCGCGACCCGCACCCCTGGCCCCAGGCGATACCCAGCGACCCCGATGACAGTGGCTGGTCATTTTGCTACGCCGGCATGCCACTGTTCATCAACATGAACTTTCCCGGCCACCGGCAGATGAGAAGCCGCAACCTGGGTAACCACATCACCTTCGTCATCAACCCGCGGGAAAACTTCGACGAAGTAGCCAACGCCGGCACCGAGAGCGGCAAGCGGATTCGTGCACGCATCCGCGAACGGGTGCACCACTACAACGACGGCGTCATGCCCGACAGCCTGGGCTTCTTCGGCCAGGCCGACAATTTTGAATGGAAGCAATACCAACTGCAGGAAGCAGGCTCGCTCAACCCGTCGCGCTGCCCCTTTCATGCCCACGCCCACGCCACGCCCGACACACAGATCGAGAATTGACCGTGAATACCGCACTGACCCTCACCTACGCCCTGACCGTCCTGCTACTGATCGCCACCCCTGGCCCCGTGGTGGCATTGATCGTCAACACCGCCGCGGCCTCTGGCTCGCGCAAGGCCATGTTTACCGCCGTCGGCACCAACTGGGCATCCTTGGTGCTGATCGGCGCCGCTGCCTGGGTCATCCTGACCAGCGCGGCCATCGACAAGGCCTGGCTTAGCGGCATGAGCCTGCTGGGCTGCCTGTTCATCGGCTACATCGCCGTAAGCACTCTGCGCGAGTGCCTGCAGGCGCCTGCCGCCGAAGCCGAGGCGCAACCGGCAAAAGCTGGGCGCGGCGGCTTGTGGCAAGGGTTCATGGTAGGTATTTCCAACCCGAAGGACATCATTTTCTTCATCGCCTTCTTCCCGCAGTTCATCCAGATCACCGAATCGTTCGGCAAAAGCATGGTGGTGCTGTCACTGCTCTGGGTGGCCATCGATTTCGCTGTTCTCAGCCTGTACATCTTCGCCATCGGCAAGCTCGCCTCGCAGCGCAGCAACCGCGTGATTTCCCTGGCCTCAGGGGTTGCCCTGCTGCTGATCGCCGTCGGCGGCCTGGCCTACAACTTCAAGGAGCTGGCGGGCTGAAGCCCAAAGCGACAGCCACGCCAGAGCCGAAGGACCGCCCATGACCTCGTCCTACCCCGCAACGCACGCCTCGACGCTGCAACCGGACTACCAGCGCTTCCTGCAACTGGGCACTCGGCGCGCCCCACATACCCTGCATGTGCACGAAAGTGGCTACCGCTCCGGTACCATCAACACCGACGCACTCGGGCTGCGCTACAGCCATTGCACCGGCAAGCGCTTTTCCGCCGCCGAACGCGGCGGCACGGCACGCGTCAACCTGCTGGTCGGCGGCTCGACCGCACTGGGTATCGGTGCCAGTTCCGACGAGCATACGGTGGCCTCGCAGCTGTCGATACTGACCGGTGAAGTGTGGCTAAGCCTCGCGGGCTGTGGGCTGAATGCGAGCCAGGAGCTGCTGCTGTTTCTCACCCACCAGCACCGCCTCGGCGAAGTGGGCCATGTGGTAGTGCTCAGCGGCCTCAACACCTTGGCCCATGAGGCGCTGGGCGAGGTGCTGGCGGGCCCGCACGACCTGCAGCACGCCAAGGCGCATCACGATTACCTGCACAGTTTCAACGAAGGCCTGCACCCCACCAGCCCGACGCGCCGGGATTCACTGTGGCAACGCCTTGGCCACGCACTGGCGCCGCGTCGGCAGGGGCAGGTCTTGGGCTGGTCGTTATCGCCGCCGGAGAAGCGCCTGGCCCACGCTGCCGACAGCATTGGCCGCACCTTGCGCCAGTGGGAGCGGATGCTGGCCGACAGCCACGCCACCCTTACCTTTATTCTGCAACCGCTGCTGCCCTGGTGCCGCGAAACCCTGCCTGCCGGTGAGCAAGCCATGCTGGCGGCGGTGGAACGCCAGCCTGCCAATTTCGACCGCCTGCTCGATGGCGCCTTCGACAGCCAGCTGCACATGGCATTCTTCAGGCGCATCAAAAGCCAGGCCGATCCGGTGCCTTGCTACGACATGAACAGCATGCTCAGCAGCTCGCCCGTTTTCGGCACTGACCTGTTCATCGACCGCTTGCACCTCAACGATTTGGGCAACAATGCCTTGGCCAAGGTGATCACGGCCAAACTGGGCCTTGCCCAGGAAAAACATGCGCAACGCAAGGTCACGCCGATCAAGCTCGTCTGACAGTTGACCGCCGGCCTTTCGGTCTGCCCCTAGGCTTGGCTAGAATAGGCAGTCGTTCCGATTCGCCCGAGGCGCACGCGTACCTGTG
This sequence comes from Pseudomonas sp. NPDC012596, assembly GCF_042902325.1. Taxonomy (NCBI): domain Bacteria; kingdom Pseudomonadati; phylum Pseudomonadota; class Gammaproteobacteria; order Pseudomonadales; family Pseudomonadaceae; genus Pseudomonas; species Pseudomonas sp. NPDC012596. The sequence goes on from NZ_JBIBEB010000010.1 coordinate 129,252, forward strand.
ATGAACACCCATTCTGCCCACCTGTACCTGGCTACCCACCGTGGCTTCACCTGCTGCGAGGCGCCTACGTGAGCCGCGCAGCGCTGGGGCCGGTGTTGCTCGTCACCTTGGCACCGTTGGCCGCACAAGCGCTCGAAGCGCGCATCGACCCCCACGCCGACCTTCTGTACCGCCAGGCGCTGCCTTTGCTGGAGCAGGCGGACAACCCCGATGACAGTGCCAGCCCCCTGCGTACCGCCGTTGGCGGCGACCCGGAACTCAACCGGCAAGGCCAGGCACTGGCCCGCACGCTGCCAACGGCGGTGGCACTGCTGAAAAAGTCGGTGGAACTCGGCCACCCTGTGGCCCAGTATCGCCTGGCGCTCTACTACACGACCTACCTGCCTGCGGCACAGATACCCGATGCCGCCTGCCCGTTACTGGAGGCCAGCCTCAACCAGGGCTTTGCCCCGCCGGCCACGGCGATAGCCACCTGGTGCTCGGGGTTCAACGCCAGCCCAGCCTATCGCGAAGCCCTCGAAGCGATCCCGAGCATGGCCACGCTGTATGCACCCTATTACCCGCAGCCCGCCACCCGCCTGGCGTGCAGCCGCAGCCAGCCACAGGGGCTGCAGATGCAGTGGGGACGCCAGCGTGACTACCAGGCCGAGGTCTACCGCCTGCTGGGTGACCTGGACCCGCAACACAGCCGATCCCTGCTGCAGAAGGCCGTGGAAATCAATGGCTGTATAGCGGCCCAGCAACGCTTGACCAGCCAGCGGTGACACGCCTGCCTTGAGTGGGCGGGGCGGCGCCAAACGAGCAAGATCGTTCAAGCCACCCGCCCCAGCCTCTGGCATGCTGCTCTGCCGAACAACAGTGTCGCAACCATCATGCACAGAAGTCCGCCCATTGCCCGCCAGGCCTTCCTGCACGGCGCCATCGCCATTCTACCGCTATCGCTGGCCGTCGCCCCGTGGGGCCTGCTCGCAGGCTCGATGGCCATCGAGGCCAACCTCAGCGCCTGGGAAGGCCAGGGCCTGTCGGCGATCGTCTTTGCCGGGGCTGCGCAACTGGTAGCCATCGGCATGCTCAAGGGCGGCGCGAACCTGCTGTCGATCCTGCTAACCACCCTGCTGCTGACTTCACAGCACCTGCTCTATGGCTTGTCCATGCGCCCGGTGCTGTCGAACCAGCCGCTACGCTGGAGGCTGGGCCTGGGCTTTCTGTTGACCGACGAGTTTTTTGCACTCACCAGCCACTATGACCAGCAGCAGTTCAACCGCTGGTACGCACTCGGTGTCGGGCTGACGTTCTACGTGGCCTGGAACCTGTTCACCCTGGCCGGTATCGTGCTGGGCCAGAACATCCCGCACCTGGACCAGCTGGGCCTGGACTTTTCCATCGTCGCCACCTTTGTCGCGCTGATTGCACCGCTGGTCCGCAATGCCGCCACGGTGGTATGCGTGGCGGTGTCGCTGTTCTGTTCGGTACTGTTCAGCTATTGGCACTGGGAAACCGCGCTGGTGGCTGCCGGGCTGCTGGGCATGGCCGCCGGCTTCATCTGCCAGAAATACTTCGGAGGCCGCGCATGACCTGGCTACTGATCTTCGCCATGGGTGCCGTGGTGTTCCTCAACCGCTATGCCTTCCTCGAACCACGCCTGCCGTTGCGCCTGAGTTCCAACGCGCGGCAGTTCCTGGGCTTTGCCGTACCGGGCATGCTCACGGCAATCTGCGGCCCGATCATCTTCCTGCCCGGCCACCAGTTGGACCTGAGCCCGCTCAACCCCTACCTGCTCGGTGCCTTGGTGGCCGTCGCCCTGGTGTTGTTGACCCGCAGCGTGTTGCTGAGCATGCTGGTGAGCATGTTGATCTTCTTCCTGCTGCGTAGCTGGCTGGCATGACCATCCCCCTGCGCGAACAGACCCACCTCTGGCAAGCGCCCGCCCTGGGCGACGTCGAGATGCTGCACGCGCGCTATTTCCAGCAGCGCTTCGCCCCGCATGTGCATGAAGGTTACGTGTTCACCGTGATCGAGTCCGGCGCCCAGCGCTTCTGGCACCGCGGCAGCGAGCACCTGGCGCCGGTCGGCAGCATGGTGCTGATCAACCCGGACGAACTGCACACCGGCGCCACGGCCCATGAAGCCGGTTGGCGCTACCGCGGTTTCTACCCGGAGCATGAACGGGTGACCGGGGTGCTGGATGAGCTGGAACTGGGCCGGCATGGCATGCCGCGCTTCAACGCCAGCGTGATCCAGGACCCGGAGCTGGCGCGCGCCTTCAGCCAGGTGCACCAGTTGTCCGAGTCGGGTGCCAGCGCACTCGAGCAACAGACCGCCTGGCGCCAGGCGGTGCTGGCACTGGTGCAGCGCCACGGCCACTGCCCGGCGCCAAGCGCCCCCGGGAGCGAACCGCTGGCAGTTGCCCGCGCGCGCGAGCTGCTTGAAAGCCAACTGGCGGATCCACCGTCACTGGAAGCGCTGGCAGCGGCGGTCAACCTATCGCCCTTTCACTTCGCGCGCGTATTCCGCCAGGCCACTGGCCTGCCGCCGCATGCCTGGCTCAAACAGCGGCGCCTGGCCCGCTCCCGCGAACTGCTGAAAAGTGGGCTGGCCGCCGCCGACGTAGCGTTCAACCTGGGGTTCGCCGACCAGAGCCACCTCAGCCGACAGTTCAAGCAAGCTTATGGCGTAACGCCGGGCGCCTACCGCACCGCTTGCCTGCACAGCTAGGCCACTGCGACACCCGGCCCCAGGCAATCGCCCCAGCCGCTGCTACACTGACAGGGCTGAATGGAGGATCCTGCCATGTCCGAAAGAGAGCTCACCACCCTCATATCGCTGATGAACCAGCGTCAGGCTGCCCTGAGCAGTGCCTGCAAGGAGATTGCCGACTGGATCGACCGGCAGGGCGATGTGCCCGTCGCTGGCAAGATCCGCGCCAGCCTCAAGGCCCTGGAGGCCGATGAAGCCCAGGTTCGCAAGACCTTGACCTCGCTGACCCTCGAAAGGCCTCTGCCACGCTTTCGCAGCTGAATGAAGCGGGGCCGCATAAGCGGCCCCGTTCAAGTCAGTGTTTCATGTGCATGTGGTCGTGCCCACCGCCCATCTCGGCGTTGAGTGCACGGACTTCTGCCTGCACATTCAGGGTTTCCTTTGCGCCCTGCGCATCTTCGACCGTCAAGGTCAGCGGTACTTTCTCGCCTTCCTTCACTTGCTGGGTCAAGCCCATCAGCATCACGTGGTATCCGTTCGGGTCCAAGCTCACCGGCTTGCCGGCAGGCAGCTCGACAGCCTTGACTTCTTTCATGCCCATCACGTCACCGTTCATGGTCATTTCATGCACCTGCACGGTCTTGGCGATGGGCGAGGCCACGCCAACCAGCTTGCTGTCGCTGCTGGCCGTCAGGGTCATGAAGGCGCCGGTGGACTGCTGGTGGGCAACACTCGCACGCACCCAGGCATCGCTTACGGTGGTCTGGGCCAGGGCTGGCAGCGCGAGGCCCAGCAAGGCGATGGCGGCCAGGCCGCGCTTGATCGGTTGCAGTGAAACAGCCATTAGCAAATCTCCATCAGTGTAAGCAGGTCTTGCGCGCATTCCTTGGCATTCAGCGAATGGCCCAGGCTCAGGCGCAGGGTGCCACGGGTATCGTAGACGTAGCTGGTGGACGAGTGAGAGATGGTGTAGGTGTCACCGGCCGGAACCTTCTCGTAAAACACCTTGAACTCTCGGGCCACCTCGGCGATTTCTTCCGGTGTACCGGTCAGCGCGGTGAACGTCGGGTCGAAGGCCTTGACGTAGGCATCGAGCACTTCCGGGGTGTCGCGCTCCGGGTCCAGGGTGATGAACACCACGCGGAACAGTTCGCGGTCGCGACCTTTGAGCAGCTTCCTGATTTGCGCCGCACGCGCCAGCGTGGTCGGGCAGACCGCCGGGCACTGGGTGAAACCAAAGAAGATCATCGGCATGCTGCCGTAGAAGCTCGACAGGGTGACGTCGTTGCCCTGGGGGTCCTTGAGGCGGAACTTACGCCCGAGGATCTCGTTGCTCATGTTCTTGCCGTACTTGAACTCAAGCCCCCGGGCCGGGTTGCAGCCTGCCAGCAGGCCGAGCCCGAGAACGCCCATCCCGGCGACTACCGCGCGCCGGGTCAACAGATCATTCATGGAACCATCCTTTACAGGGAAGGTGCCGGCCCCAGAAGCGGGCCGGCCGAAAAACCGGGGCATTCTTGCATGGCACCCCGCGGGCTTCTACCCGACCAAGGCGGTGATGGCCTGCAGCCCTTTGAATACGGGCTGCGACCTGTTGTCGCAGGGGTTGAAACCGTAACAGTTTGTTGCTAGGAGCGCGTAATACTACAAATCAGTAGTAGGCGTTTTCCTTCTGGGTGTGGTCGGTCACGTCACGCACGCCCTTGAGTTCCGGAATACGCTCAAGCAGGGTGCGCTCGATACCTTCCTTCAAGGTTACGTCCGCCTGGCCGCAACCCTGGCAACCGCCACCAAACTGGAGCACGGCAATGCCGTCGTCGACCACGTCGACCAGGCTCACCTGGCCACCGTGGCTGGCCAGCCCAGGGTTGATTTCGGTCTGCAGGTAGTAGTTGATGCGCTCGTTGATCGGGCTGTCTTCATTGACCATCGGCACTTTGGCGTTCGGCGCCTTGATGGTCAGCTGGCCGCCCATGCGGTCGGTGGCGTAATCGACCAGCGCGTCTTCCAGGAACGGCACGCTGACCGCATCGAGATAGGCGGTGAAGCTCTTCAGACCCACGGCGGTGTCGTCAGGCTTCTCTTCGCCAGGCTTGCAGTAGGCGATGCAGGTTTCGGCGTACTGGGTGCCCGGCTGGGTAATGAAAACGCGGATGCCAATGCCAGGCGTGTTCTGCTTGGAAAGCAGATCGGCCAGGTAATCATGGGCGGCGTCGGTAATGGTTATAGCGCTCATGGAAGTTCCTCACAGACTTGCGGCCAAGTGTACGCCAACCTGGCCCCTGAACAAAGTCCTAGCATTTTACTCTGGAAAGGGCATAAGCCGGCGTTTGCCCCCGCGGCGCCGCCAGCCACGCCTGCATCCGCCGGTACAAACCGCGCTCCAGCCACTGGTAACTGAACCACGACATTAGTCCAATGGACGGCACGCAGAGGGCGAAGACCAGGTAGGGGTTGAGGTGCAGGCGCTGGCTGGCGAACCAGCCGGCATACAGCACCAGCACGTGGATCAGGTACACCGAATACGAGCAGTCACCCAATGCCTTGAGCACCCGGCTGCCCTGGAAGTACGGCTCCAGCGCGACAAAGGCCAGCACCACCAGGGCACTTGGCAAGCCCCAATGCAGCAGGCGCTGGGACGCGTCCAGGTGATAAATCGCGTAAGCCGCTACCCCAAGTACCGCCAGCGGCAGCCACAACCCTTCGCGCACCAGCCCGCGGCGGTACAGCACGCCGATGCCGATACCGAGCAGGAACTCGTAGATGATGCCGTTGTTGTAGAAGTGGCTGAGTACGCCAAGGCGGCTCAATACTTCACTGACCAGCAACAGTGCACCCGTCACCAGCAGCAGGTGGTGACGCTGGCGCACCATGAACGCAAGGCCAAACAGCAGGTAGAAGAACATCTCGAAGTTCAGCGTCCAGCCCACGTTCAAGGTCGGGTACAGGCCGTAGCCGCCGGGGTTCTCTGCCGGGATGAACAGCAGCGAGAGTAGCAGGTGACGCCAGTCGAATTCCTGGTGTGGCATCCATTGGCTGAAGGCCAGCAGCAGCGCTGCCATCAACGCGGTATAGAACCAGTAGGCAGGGACGATACGCAGGGCGCGGTTGAGCAGGAAGCGGCGCGGCTCGATGGCCTTGTCACGGGTCGAGAGGTAGATCACCAGCCCGCTGATGACGAAGAAGATATCCACGCCCACGGCGCCGCGATCGGTAAGGAACTGGCCCACGGGGCCTGTGGCATGGAAGTCGAAGAAGATCTGCATGAAATGGTGGCAGACCACCACCCAGGCGGCGAACGCCCGCAGTGCCTGAAGCGAATACAGCATGGAATACCTGCGATTGCCGGTGCATTGAGGCCCTTGCAAGCGCTGCTTGCTCGCAAGGGCCACCCACCGATTCCGACCGCAGTGATGCCGGAAAGGTCAGCTCAACCGATCAGAGGTTCTCGTAGCGGTTCATGTCCAGCACCCCCGCCTCCACAGGTTCGGTTTCCTGGATGAACGTGCTCAGGTCATGGAAGTAGCGCCAGAACTCCGGGTGGCTGCGGCGCACGCCCCAGCGCATGACGATGCGCTCGAACCTGGCAGCGTCGTCGCGCGCGTACTCCATGTCCTCGACAAACTCCGGCACGTCCGCCGCCGGAATATTGAAGATGAAGTTCGGGTAGCTGCTGAGTACCCCGGGGTACAGGGTCAGGGTATCCAGGCCCGGCTGATACCGGGCGCTTTCGCCAAGCAGGAAGGCGACGTTGCTGTGCGCACGGTTGCGCAGCAGGCTATAGACCTGGCGCTGGCCGCCCTGCCCTTCGATGCGCAGCATGGTCGCCTCGGGTAGTTGGTTGATCACCTTCAGGCCTGCGGCCGGGCGCGACACCAGGCGGCTGAGCGACTGCTCGACGTTGCGAAATTCCTCGCTCATCTGCGGCCGCGAGCAGTAGGCGCCCTGGCAACGGTTGATCGGGTCGGGCGCAGCGTTCAGGCTACCGGTGCGCTGCAGCAGCTTGAGGCCGAAGTCACGCTTGGCATCGCGCGGGTCGAGCTTGATGCCGCTCGGCGTATCGGTGTCGATGTCTTCGTAGTCGAGCCACATCTTCACCTTGCCGCTGTTCTGGTACCAACTGCTGAGAATCGCGCCACGCTGGTCGGCCGGCATCAGGCGCAGGAAGTTGACCTCGGCGCCATTGCGGATCAGGTCAAAGTACAAACGCGTCTGCAGCTGGTGCGAGACATTGCCGAACACATCGAAGTTGACCGCCAACTGGTAGTAGGTGCGCTCGAACAGTGGGTAGTCGAACAGCCACATGGTCAGCGGCACATCGCCCACCAGGCCTTTGGTCACGGCGGCACTGTCGAAGTGGCGGAAGATGCTCAGCAGCGCATTGTCGTTACCGGCCCACAGCGTCGACCAGCCTGGCGCAGGCATGTCGGCATAGGCGTCGCGGCGCAGTTTTTCGTACTCGTTGCGTTTGTCGCGGTAGGCGTGCCACAGCGAAAGCACGCTGCCCACATCGTCGATCTGCCCCGGCATGGCCAGCAACGGCGTGGCCTCGCCCCGGTACTTGGCGTCGGTGATGTAGCGGTCGTGGGCGGGCTCCTGGAACAGTGCCCAGAAGTTGTCGCGGATCACGTCGGTGGCGATCTGGCCGCGGCACACCGGGCCGCGAATGAAGGTGCGCACGAAGTATTCGGCGTTATCCAGCATGAACTGGTAACGCGCTACCGCCGGGATCGCCTCGAAGGTTTCGAACGGGTTGGCGCGGTGGCGTGGGCCATAACCCGGCAGCGCGGTGGCGTGCCAGTCGCCGGCGTAGAACAGCTGCTTCACGCGTTTTAGCTTGTGCGGCCCCATCGGGTAAGTGATGTGCGTTTTGTGCACGATCACGCCCTGCACCGGGATCAGGCGGTAATAGAAGTCGGTCCCGGGCGGGTCGTTGGGGCGGCGCGTGGCAATGATGTCGGCCGGCTGGCCGCTTGGGGTACGCGAGCGCACCCACTGGAAGAAGTGGCCCTGCTCGCCGCCGACAAAATGGATGTGCGCCAGGAACAGGTGTTCGTACAGCCAGCGACCAACCAGTGCCTCGGTGGAACCCGGGCGGTTGAGCAGTTCTTCCCAATCGGCGATCTGCTTGGCCTCGACCGCGCTGGGCTTGATCGGCTGGTACTCGACCGGCGCGCCCGCAGCCAACCAGCGCTGCAGGGTCTGGTACTCCTGGTCGGTCAGGCCGGTGACCGCCAGCGGCATGCCCTCCTTGGGGTGCGCGCCGGCGTAGGCATCGAACTCATGTGGCAGCGGGCACATATTGGTGCGGTTGAGCCCCAGAACGATCTCCTCCGGCAACTTGGCGTTGGGCGTGAGCGGCGTCTTGTGCCCCAGTTCGAGCATGCGCGCCATCAGCGCAGCCTGACTGCCCTGGTTGTCCAGCACCGAATAAAAGCCCTTGTTGCGCCAGGCCTCTTCGCTGTGAGCGTCGTAGAACAGCCGCGTCGTCGGCACCGCCTTGCTTCGCTCGCCTTGATACACCGGCACCTTGGTGGCGCCGCGAACCGCGCCCTCCGGGCTTTCCAGCTTGAGCTGGCAGGCCGCGTCGTTGCAGGCATGGCAGGCCACGCACTTCTCGGTAAAGATCGGTTGAATATCCCGGGTGTAGGAGATTGCCGGGCTCGATGGGGGGGCCTGCCCGAATGCCACGCTGCTGATCAGCAAGGCGAAGGCAGCAGCTATAAAACGATGCACCATGTGCCGAAAGTCCTGGTTCCTGAAAGCCATCACGATTGCCTGGTCGTCCGTGGGTGCTGATGGCTCAACATGAACAGAATTCATGCAAATGGCCGATGCGCCTAAAAACCGCGCAGCTTTGTTATGATTCCGCACCTTCTGATATTCGCCCGACCAGGTAGTTCCTATGTCCGACCGCAGCGCTCGTTACCAAGCACTCCAGCACGCACTCAAAGAGCGCATTCTGATCCTCGACGGCGGCATGGGTACTATGATCCAAAGTTATCGCCTCGAGGAACACGACTATCGTGGCACGCGCTTTGCCGATTGGCCAAGCGACGTCAAGGGTAACAACGATTTGCTGCTGCTCAGCCGCCCCGATGTGATCGCCGCGATCGAGAAGGCATACCTGGACGCCGGCGCCGATATCCTCGAAACCAATACCTTCAACGCCACGCAGATTTCCCAGGCCGACTACGGCATGGAGTCGCTGGTCTACGAGCTGAACGTCGAAGGCGCGCGCATCGCCCGCCAGGTCGCTGATGCCAAGACCCTCGAAACGCCGGACAAGCCGCGCTTCGTCGCCGGCGTGCTCGGCCCGACCAGCCGTACCTGCTCGATTTCCCCGGACGTCAACGACCCTGGCTACCGCAACGTCACCTTCGACGAGCTGGTGGTCAACTACATCGAGGCCACCCGCGGCCTGATCGAGGGCGGCGCCGACCTGATCCTGATCGAGACCATCTTCGATACCCTCAACGCCAAGGCGGCGATCTTCGCCGTGCAGCAGGTGTTCGAGGACGACGGTATCGAACTGCCGATCATGATCTCCGGCACCATCACCGACGCCTCAGGCCGCACCCTGTCGGGCCAGACCACCGAAGCGTTCTGGAACTCGGTGCGCCACGCCAAGCCGATTTCCGTGGGCCTGAACTGCGCACTTGGCGCCAAGGACCTGCGCCCGTACCTCGAAGAGCTGTCGACCAAGGCCGACACCCATGTCTCGGCGCACCCCAACGCCGGCCTGCCTAACGCCTTCGGTGAATATGACGAAACCCCGGCCGAAATGGCTGCAGTGGTCGAGGAGTTCGCTGCCAGCGGCTTCCTCAACATCATCGGCGGTTGCTGCGGTACCACCCCAGGTCACATCCAGGCCATTGCCGAGGCCGTGGCCAAGTACAAGCCGCGTGAAATTCCGGAAATCGCCAAGGCCTGCCGCCTGTCCGGCCTGGAGCCGTTCACCATCGACCGCCAGTCGTTGTTCGTCAACGTCGGCGAGCGTACCAACATCACCGGCTCCGCCAAGTTTGCCCGGCTGATCCGCGAAGAGAACTACACCGAGGCCCTGGAAGTCGCCCTGCAGCAGGTCGAGGCTGGCGCCCAGGTGATCGACATCAACATGGACGAAGGGATGCTCGACTCCCAGGCCGCCATGGTCCGCTTCCTCAACATGATCGCCGGTGAGCCAGACATTTCCCGCGTGCCGATCATGATCGACTCCTCCAAGTGGGACGTGATCGAAGCGGGCCTCAAGTGCATCCAGGGCAAGGGCATCGTCAACTCGATCTCCATGAAGGAAGGCGTCGAGCAGTTCAAGCACCACGCCCGCCTGTGCAAGCGCTATGGCGCCGCGGTGGTGGTGATGGCGTTCGACGAGGTCGGCCAGGCCGACACCGCCGCGCGCAAGAAGGAAATCTGCAAGCGCAGCTACGACATTCTGGTCAACGAAGTCGGCTTCCCGCCGGAAGACATCATCTTCGACCCGAACATCTTCGCCGTTGCCACCGGCATCGACGAGCACAACAACTACGCCGTCGACTTCATCGAGGCCTGTGCCTACATCCGTGACCACCTGCCGCACGCGCTGACCTCCGGCGGTGTGTCCAACGTGTCGTTCTCGTTCCGTGGCAACAACCCGGTGCGCGAGGCGATCCACTCGGTATTCCTGTTCCACGCCATCCGCAACGGCCTGACCATGGGCATCGTCAACGCCGGGCAGCTGGAGATCTACGACGAGATCCCGGCGGCACTGCGCGAGAAGGTCGAGGACGTGGTGCTCAACCGCACCCCGGAAGGCACCGACGCATTGCTGGCCATCGCCGACGACTACAAAGGCGGCGGCGCTACCAAGGAAGTCGAGAACGAAGCCTGGCGGTCGCTGCCGGTAGGCAAACGCCTTGAGCACGCCCTGGTCAAGGGCATCACCGCACACATCGTCGAGGACACCGAGGAGTGCCGCCAGCAATGCGCGCGCCCCATCGAGGTCATCGAAGGCCCGCTGATGAGCGGCATGAACGTGGTTGGCGACCTGTTCGGCGCGGGCAAGATGTTCCTGCCCCAGGTGGTCAAGTCGGCGCGGGTGATGAAGCAGGCCGTTGCTCACCTGATCCCGTTCATCGAAGCGGAAAAAGGCGACAAGCCGGAAGCCAAGGGCAAGATCCTCATGGCCACGGTCAAGGGCGACGTGCACGACATCGGCAAGAACATCGTCGGCGTGGTGCTGGGCTGTAACGGCTACGACATCGTCGACCTCGGCGTGATGGTGCCGGCGGAGAAGATCCTGCAGACCGCCCGCGACGAGAAGTGCGACATCATTGGCCTGTCCGGCCTGATCACCCCGTCGCTGGACGAGATGGTTCACGTTGCCCGCGAAATGCAGCGCCAGGGCTTCGAGCTGCCGCTGATGATCGGTGGCGCCACCACCTCCAAGGCGCACACCGCGGTCAAGATCGAGCCGAAGTACAGCAACGACGCGGTGATCTACGTGACCGACGCCTCGCGTGCGGTGGGTGTGGCCACCCAGCTGCTGTCCAAAGAGCTCAAACCTGGCTTCGTCGAGAAAACCCGCCAGGACTACGTCGAAGTGCGCGAGCGCACCGCCAACCGCAGCGCCCGCACCGAGCGCCTGAGCTATGCCCAGGCGGTGGCGACCAAGCCCAAATACGACTGGGCCGGCTACCAGCCAGCGGTGCCCTCCTTCACCGGCGTCAAGGTGCTGGATAACATCGACCTGCGCACCCTGGCCGAGTACATCGACTGGACCCCGTTCTTCATTTCCTGGGACCTGGCCGGCAAGTTCCCACGCATTCTTACCGACGAAGTCGTCGGCGAGGCGGCCACCTCGCTGTACAAGGATGCCCGTGAGATGCTCGACAAGCTGATCGACGAGAAGCTGATCAGTGCGCGCGCCGTGTTCGGCTTCTGGCCAGCCAACCAGGTCGCCGATGACGACATCGAAGTCTACGCAGGCAACGGCCAGCCGCTGGCCACCCTGCACCATCTGCGCCAGCAGACCATCAAGCCCGACGGCAAGCCGAACTTCTCCCTGGCCGACTTCGTCGCGCCGAAAGACAGCGGCGTCACCGATTACGTGGGTGGCTTCATCACCACCGCCGGCATCGGTGCCGAGGAAGTGGCCAAGGCTTATCAGGACAAGGGCGACGACTACAGCTCGATCATGGTCAAGGCCCTTGCCGACCGACTGGCCGAAGCCTGCGCCGAGTGGCTGCACGAACAGGTGCGTAAAGAGCATTGGGGTTATGCCCGCGACGAGCACCTGGACAACGAGGCGCTGATCAAGGAGCAATACAGCGGTATCCGCCCTGCCCCAGGCTACCCGGCGTGCCCGGATCACACCGAAAAAGAAACCCTGTTCCGCCTGCTCGATGGCACGGCCATTGGCGAGACCGGACCAAGCGGCGTGTTCCTGACCGAGCACTTTGCGATGTTCCCGGCGGCCGCGGTCAGTGGCTGGTACTTTGCCCATCCGCAGGCGCAGTACTTTGCCGTGGGCAAGGTCGACAAGGACCAGATCGACAGCTACAGCGCGCGTAAAGGCCAAGACATCAGCATCACTGAGCGCTGGTTGGCGCCTAACCTGGGGTACGACAACTAAAAGCTTGTGCGGCCCCATCACCGGCACGCCGGCGATGGGGCCGGTACATTCACCTACACTGTCCCTGATTGCCTCTGATTTCCTCAGGAGCCACCATGGACGACTCAAGCCAAGGCAAGCCCCCCACCTTCTGGCAAATGCTGCACAGCATCCTCGCCGCCGCGTTCGGCGTGCAGAGCGGCAAGAACCGTGCGCGCGACTTCACCCACGGCAAGGCCAGCCATTTCATCGCGTTGGGTACGGTGTTCACGCTGATGTTCATCCTGGTGCTGCTGGGCCTGGTGCAACTGGCCATGCACCTGACTGCGCGTTAGTCACACGAAAACGCCTGCGGGCATCCACCCCCCCAGGCGTCGTGGCTGGCTAACGGTCTGAATACAAGTCTACTGATGGCTGACCCAATACACGGCGGTGACCACCACCAGGACGATCAGGCAGAGGATCGCCCAGGCATCGACACTGCTGTCAGCTTTGCGGACCTTGGTTGAGTTTCCCATTGCATTGCCTCTTGTAGTGGTTATGGGAATGCACTTCACACCAGCAGTTAAGATGAGCAATGCCCTTTCCTCAAGCAGGGTTTTTCTCCAATCGACGGGTGACGCGTGGCGCAGCCCTTGAGCGTGCAGTTACACCCTCTGCAACAAACCCGTAGGGTAAACCTGTGCTCTGGATGGCGAACAAATGCCAGTCAGTCTCACTTAGTCCGTTTAGTTCTTTTCATATGCAAAAACATCACTTTAGCGCATAAACGCAACCTGATATCGTTTCCCGGCTCCGAACCGGAGTGCGCGGCCGTGCGCGCGAATAGCTGCATGCAGCCTGAGACAGGACTTTTATGTACGTATACGACGAGTACGATCAGCGGATCATCGAGGACCGCGTCAAGCAGTTCCGTGATCAGACCCGCCGCTACCTGGCCGGTGAGCTGAGCGAAGAAGAATTCCGCCCTCTGCGCCTGCAGAACGGCCTGTATATCCAACGTTTCGCGCCGATGCTGCGCGTCGCTGTGCCTTATGGCCAGCTGAACGCCCGCCAGGTCCGCACACTGGCCAAGATCGCTCGCGACTACGACAAGGGCTATGCCCACATTTCCACCCGCCAGAACGTGCAGTACAACTGGCCGGCGCTGGAAGACATCCCGGACATCCTTGCCGAACTGGCCACCGTGCAGATGCACGCGATCCAGACCAGCGGCAACTGCCTGCGCAACACCACAACCGACCAGTTTGCCGGTGTTGCCGCGGATGAAATAATCGACCCGCGCCCGTGGTGCGAGATTGTCCGCCAGTGGACCACCTTCCACCCGGAATTCGCCTACCTGCCACGCAAGTTCAAGATCGCCGTGAACGGCTCGAAAGAAGACCGCGCCGCCATCGAAGTGCACGACATCGGCCTTGAGCCGGTGCGTAACGCGGCTGGCGAGCTGGGCTTCCGGGTGCTGGTCGGCGGCGGCCTGGGCCGCACCCCGGTGGTCGGCTCGTTCATCAACGAGTTCCTGCCGTGGCAGGACCTGATCAGCTACCTGGACGCCATCCTGCGCGTGTACAACCGTTACGGTCGCCGTGACAACAAGTACAAGGCGCGGATCAAGATCCTGGTCAAGGCACTGACCCCGGAAGTGTTCGCCGAGAAGGTCGAAGCCGAAATGGCCCACCTGCGTGGCGGCAGCACCACCTTGACCGAAGAGGAAGTGCAACGCGTTTCGCGCCACTTCGTCGACCCCGAGTACCTGGCCCTCGACAATGTCGACTACAGTGCCCTGGACGCCGAAAACCCAGGTTTCGCCCGCTGGCGCTCGCGCAATACCCGGGCCCATAAACGCCCTGGCTACGTTGCCGTGACCCTGTCGCTCAAGCCCACCGGCGTTGCCCCGGGCGACCTGACCGACAAGCAGTTGGACGCCGTGGCAGACCTTTCCGAGCGCTACAGCTTTGGTTTCCTGCGCACCTCGCACGAGCAGAACATCATTCTCGCCGACGTCGAGCAGCGCCAGCTGCACGCCCTGTGGCTGGAACTGCGCGAAAGCGGCTTCGCCACGCCGAACATCGGCCTGCTGACCGACATCATCTGCTGCCCGGGCGGTGACTATTGCTCGCTGGCAAACGCCAAGTCGATCCCGATCGCCGAATCCATCCAGCGCCGCTTCGACGACCTGGACTACCTGTTCGACATCGGCGAGATCGACCTGAACATCTCCGGCTGCATGAACGCTTGCGGCCACCACCACGTCGGCCACATCGGCATCCTCGGCGTGGACAAGAAGGGCGAGGAGTTCTACCAGGTATCCCTGGGTGGCAACGCCGCGCGCGACGCGAGCCTGGGCAAGATCCTCGGCCCGTCCTTCGCCCAGGACGCCATGGCCGATGTGATCGAAAAGCTGATCGCCGTGTACGTTGAACAGCGTACCGAGGAAGAGCGCTTCATCGACACCTACCAGCGTATCGGCATCGACCCCTTCAAGGAACGCGTCTATGCAGCGAATCATTAAGAACAACCAGATCGTCGACGAAACCTGGCACCTGCTGCCCAAGGAAACCTCGTTCGACGAGCTGACCAACTGCGACGACTACATCGTCCCCCTGCAGATGTGGCGCGACCATGCCCACGTGCTCAAGGCTCGCGATGGTGGCTTGGGTGTGTGGCTGGACAGCGACCAGGAAGCGGAAGAGATCGGCGAAGACGTGCAACACTTCCAGGTCATCGCACTGAACTTCCCGGCCTTTACCGACGGGCGCAGCTACTCCAATGCACGCCTGCTGCGGGACCGCTACCAGTTCAAGGGTGAGCTGCGCGCCATTGGCGACGTGCTGCGCGACCAGCTGTTCTTCATGGCCCGCTGCGGCTTCGACGCGTTCGCCATCCGTGCCGACAAGGACCCCGAAGACGCGCTGCAAGGGCTGCAAGACTTTTCGGTGACCTACCAGGCTGCCACCGACCAGCCGCTGCCGCTGTTCCGCCGCCGCTGATGCCGTACACCCATGGCCCACTTGCACGTGGGCCATGGGCTGCGCTTCACCTTCTCCGGTTTACCCTTTGCGGCTGGGCGATTTCCGGCCAGCTTGCACCTCGCCCCCTCCTCCTGCCAGCGCCCACTCTGCCTGCACGCGCGCAAGCGCATCACGTATACGGCCCAGCACCTGCGCACTCAGAGGGTTCTGCTCCAGGTTTACCCTTGCCGGGTGCGCCTCCACCCAGCTGAGCGCTTCATCGCTCAATGCCGCGATGCGGTTGCCGCGCAAATCGACCAGCAGGTCCGAATGCGCTTGCAGAAGCGCCAGCGGCAGAGTGCGCAAACCCGTGCCCCGTAACGACAGGTAGTAAAGGTGCACGTTAAAGCGCAGCCGCGGTGCCGTGACCAGCGGATTTCCCGCCAGGCTGAGTATCTGCAAGCGCGAAAAACCTTCCAGCCGTCGTTCGCCCGCGTTGTCCAGGGTAATGAAGTTGTCGTGCAGGTACAGCTGGGTCAGCCTGTGCAGGCCGTTCAGGTGCTCCGGCACGGCGCTTAGCTGGTTTGCACCCAGATCAAGAACACTCAGCTGTGTCAGGTCACCAATGCTACTTGGCACCGTGCTCAGCAGGTTGCCACGTAACTGCAGGTCTTGCAGGCTGGCCAGTTGGCCGATGCGCACATCCAGCACATCGATCCGGTTGAAGGAAAGGTCAAGATTGACCAGATTCGTCAGGCGTTCCGCCCCCGCCGGCAGGTTGCCCAGCTGATTACCGCTGAGATCCAGGTCCTCCAGTTGACCGGCATGCTCCAGGCCAACGAGCGTCTCGATGAGATTACCGCCAACGTTCAACCGACGCAGCCGCGGCAGGTGCTCAAAACCCTCGAAGCTCGATAGCCGGTTCCCTGAAAGGTCGACCTCTTCAAGGTTAGGGAAACGCCGCAGGAACTCACCGCTGAAGGTCAACATTTGCTGGTTGCTGAACGACAGCGAGCGAAGCCGTTCAAAGGTGATGCCGGCCGGGAGCTCAGGCAGTGAACTGACGCAAAGGTGATCGACGGAAGTGTTAAGGGCTGGCACATCACCTCGATAGCTAGCCCGCCATAGTTCTCGCAACATTCCCGCAACATACGAGCGTGCGGAGTATTCGGCGTCGCCGGGTTGGCCTCGCCAGCTGGCAAGGCTCTGCTCGAGCTGCCTCGATAGATAGACGAAAGCGCGGCTACCTGGCTCGTGGGGCGGACCCAGCCGGTACCAGGTCCAATGAGTGCCACGCGCCAATTCAAGGACCAGGGCCTCCTCGGCCCTTCTTCTCTGCGCGACAATCTGGTTGACCGCCTCGCTCGGCGCATGGTCCTGCCCCTGCTCCGGTACCAGTGCCGCCAGCTGCGCCGAATAGCTCTGGCGCAGGGTTGCAAACCGCTCGGGGTGCTCGACTCGCACATGGTCCTGCCAAAAGGTCTGCTGCGCGAGAAACGCGCTGAGCGCCGAGGCCGTCTCGGCTTCGTAGACAGCTGCCTCGGCTTCAGCCAAGTCTTGCCAGGTTACCTGCTCGACCCGCTGGAAATTCATATAGGTCGGTTGGCCATCGATGTTCAAGGGTTCGGCCAACGCCACGCGAAACGCCAGATAGATCTCCTCCTCGTTGACTTCGCCGGGCAACCTGCGCAGGCGTTCGATGTGCCGGGCGGCAAAGCGGTTGAGTTGATCGAGCCGGAACAACTCGCGCCCCAGGTTGCGCAGCTCTCGCTCAACCCGACGGCCACGCACGCCCTCGGTGCGCAGCGCTACCTGCATGCTGACCACCAGCGCATCGAAGTCTGCAACCCCGCGGGGCCGGGCAGCCTGCTCGAACAATGCACGCCGGACATGGCCGTGGTGGTACATGGCATTGAGTAACTCAGCGACCCGCCGCCGCAGGTCCTGGGGATGACGAGTAAACTCATCACCCTCCCTTACTGCGGCGAGAAATTCAAAAAACGCATCGCTTGCAGGTTCGGCGCGCAGTGCCTGCCATTGCTCACGCCGCCGGGTGGCTTCAGCCTCACTCAGGCCCTCGAACCACGCTTGCTGTTCGCTCGCCGGCAGTGCCACGGCCGGTGGCGCCAAAGTGCTCAGCCGTTCCCTCGCCGTCGCAGAAAGCGGATTGCCATGGAGGAACACTCGCTCAGGGCTCGCGCGCAACAAGGCGGCCTGCGCCTCACTGACCTCCTCGATACGGTTATCCCGCAGGTCGACCTGCCCCAACTGCTGCACGCGCGCGATCTCGGGGATCTCCGTAAGCCGGTTGCGCGAAAGGTCCAGGCGAATCAGGTTCGGGAAGCGGGCCAGAAACTGTTCATTGACTGCCCCCAGGCCGAGGTTGCTCAGCGTCAACAGCGACACGTGGTCAAAATTCACCGTGGGCGGCAGATCCGGCAGGCTACCCACGCGCACGCCTTCCAGCGTGAGCACGAGGTTGGCGTTGTCATCGCGAACGCGTTGCTGCCAGGCATGGCGGATCCTGCGAGCTATCCGCGCACGCCTGATCAACTGCACCGGGCCGGATGATTGCCGACGCCATTGGCCCAGGGCACGATCCAGCGCCTGCAATTGCTCGTTCAACCGCAGGTAATAATTCCACGGCGTAAGCCCAAGCGCCCGGGCACTGGCGGTGAAGCCTTCGACAGCGGCGTCATCGTAATCGGGGAACAACCGAAGAATACCGCGCCGCAGCGCGCGGTTGCTGCTCTCGCCCCGTCCGCTGAGTGGATAACCCAAGCGCCCATCCCCCAGCCTTGCGGGCGGCCGAAAGCCAAGCCCGACCGGCGCCATGCCCAATATCATGGCGACCCTCTCGCGATGTGCGCAGGCCCACTGCGATAGCGTCTCTGCCAAGAGCTGCGGCGTATTGGCCGCATCACCAAGCGCCCGTTTCTGCCAAGCATCCAGCTGCAGTAACAGCGCCTGGCAGAAACTGTCGTCAGCATTGCTCGATGACATGAGTTGCCCGGCCGCGTCCAGCGCCTGGTAACCTCTGGAGGTTCTGAGCACGGTACGCACTTCACTGGCTCCCGCGTCCCCGACCCAGGCGGTTTTTTCCCCGGCCAGCGTGCCACTGCGTATCTCTATGCGCACTCCCCGCCAGGGTGCCCGCCCGGCGATCAGGCCCAACGCCAGTTGCTCGCTGTCGCGATTGATCGCTGCCGCCTGCAGCAGGCCTGCACAGGCTCGATCCATGCGCGCATCACGCAAGTGCCAACGCGCCTGTTCAGCCAGCGCCAGAGGCACTTGCTGACGTGCGTGCATGCGCTCGATCAGGTCTTCGTCAGCATGTTCGATGATCTCGCGCGCAGCGTTCCCCGTAAGCCCGGGGAAACTGCGCAACAGCAAAATCTCGTCCGCCGAGGGGCGAGGCTGCTGGCCCTGCAGATGAAGTTCGAAGCCTTCGTCGCGTAACAAAGGGAACTGCGCGTGCAGTTGCTGGCGTTGCACGGCATCGACCAGGCGGGCCGGCGGTGGGCTGTGCTCTACATGCAGACGGCGCAACTGATCGTCACTGATGCCGGTGGCCTGCAGCACCTCATGAACCGCCTGGTCGTCGAGCTGTGCCCAATCCCCGCAGAGATCCTGCAGCAGCTCAACGTTGTGCTGCCATTCTCGAGGGTTTTCGAGCTCGTGGTGCCAGCCGCCGGCAGCGTTGCCCTCCAGCAGCGGAGCGTAGGCGTCTGTTCGTAGCGGATGACGGATGCGCCGCTGCTGGGTCTCTGCGTCGAAGGATGTCACATGGCTAGCCACGGGCGTACGCAGGTACTGGCTGCCCTCAACGTCGACAAGCTCGCCGATGGCCCCGTGCGCTTTGACTGCATAGCCGGGCAATTGCGGGTCGCATAATTTCAACGTTCCGGAGCTCGCCCGTACAGGCACCAGCTCATCAATCATCGCTGCGCGGGCCAGGCGATGGGATGCCACGCCCGCGCCGGCATTGGCTGCGGTCATGATCACGGTCTCGGCGACGCCATACAGGTGTTCCAAAGCCGCCTGCCGATCACCCAGTTGCCAATCGGCATACCCTTCGTACACCTCGTCCGCCACTTGCATTGCCGTAATACCCAGCAATGGCAACGCGAGCGCGGGCAAGGCAAAACTTGCCAGGCCCAGCAAATCGAAGCCGAAGTGCAGATAAAAATGCAATCGCTGG
Organism: Pseudomonas sp. NPDC012596; assembly: GCF_042902325.1. Classification (NCBI taxonomy): domain Bacteria; kingdom Pseudomonadati; phylum Pseudomonadota; class Gammaproteobacteria; order Pseudomonadales; family Pseudomonadaceae; genus Pseudomonas; species Pseudomonas sp. NPDC012596. Next base: position 148,690 of record NZ_JBIBEB010000010.1, read on the forward strand.
TCCCGAACCTTAGCGTCCACCTGCGCCGTGGGCACAGCATGTACCTTGGCATTGTCCAACAGGGTATCGATCTGCTGCTGACGCAAAAAGGCGAACAGCGGCCCATCGATAATCGCATGACGCCCATCGAGCTGCAGCGGCACGTCCTGGCCCACGCCCTGCACGGCTTTGTTCAATGCTTTGGTATAGGCCTCGCGGTCGCGGTCGCCGATAAAGCGCTGGAAAAACTCGATATACCCTGGCAAGCGAAACTGCTTGCCAAGCGTCAGGAACAGCGCCTCCCAATCACTGAACCAGGTCAACGGGCCGTGAGGGTCATCAGGGATCCAGCACAACACCCCTTCCAGCGCCTCATCAGGCTTGTTTTCATGGCGCACCTCGAAGCCCACCACCCCTCGCACGCGCTGGCCAAACAACCTGATTTGCCGAGGTTCAAGGCCGTGAATCGAGCTCGGCCTGGCTGACACCATCGCTACCAGCGGCGCACAGTGCTCATAGGCATGAGGCGCGATTTCGCCATTGACCAGCGACAACCGCAAGGCCGCCTCCAGATTAGCCCGAAAGCCTTCCTCCATCAGCGCTTCGACCTGTTGCCCGGCCTCGCCATCCGGGGTCAGGTGTGCACGCAGATGAGCCTGATACTGCCCGCCCAAGTCGAGCGCGCGGCACAGCTTCATGAACGCATCGGGGGAAATACCCAGCGCCTGCCCCTGTGCGTCCAGCACAGCAGTGCCGCGCTGAATCGCGCTGGCAGAGGATTCAGCCTCGGTGAAGTTGTGCAGCGCCGATGCCAACAGGCTGTGCTGGAAGACTTGTTCCTTGATTCCATCGGGGATATGCGCAATGAAAGAAGGAAAACGCTGTAGCGTTCTACGCCGCAGCTGGGCCTGACGAGTATCGACAGTCATCGCAAGCGCCGCTCGCAGGCGTGGCTCGGCAAAGGCATCCAGCGGCGTAATCTGCGCCAACAACTCATGCAGTTGTTGCTGCACCTGCTGCTGCCAATGTTGGCTTTGGTGCAGGTCATAGAGCATGTCCAGCGGAGCACGGGTCAGCCAGGCAGGCAAGCGATTGGCGATCAGGGCATCGGTGCTGTCATCGTTGAAAGGCGTGGGGGCCATCGCGGGCTCCTTCAGGTGGGAGCCGCGATTGGAGCATTGCCAGGCCAGACGCCTGAGGTAACTATTGCAGGCCTCAGCACCTGGGCTATAGGCCCAGCTTGCGAATTACCCGCGCCGGCTAAGCGTGTCGAACTGCGAGCGAGCTGCCCGCCAGCGCGCAAGCACTTCATCATCCAGCGGGTTGTTGTTGAGATTGAGCCGGTTGGGATGCTGCCGAATCCAGACCAGCGCCCGCTGACTCAGTTCGGCAATCAGGTTGTCCGCGAGGTCGACGAAGAGGTCCGGGTGTTGCTCCAGAAACACCAGGGGCAACTCCCTCAGGCCGGTGCCACGCAGCGAAAGATAACCCAGGTGATCAAGGTTGCGCAGCGGCGGCACCGCCCCGATCGGGTTGCCACTCAGGTTCAACGTTCTAAGTGCGCTGAAGGCTTCCAGCCGCTGGCCGCCTGGTACGTCGATAATCATCCGGTTGTCGGCCAGATTCAGTTCGACCAATTGCCGCAGGCGCTCCAGGCCAACGGGTACTGCAGAAAGCTGGTTACCGCGCAGGTTCAGACTTCTCAGGCCGGTCAGTTTACCGAGGGCAGCAGGCACAGCACTGAGCCGGTTTGCGCTCAGGTTCAGATTCTGCAGCCGAAGCAGCCGGTCAACCCGCTCAGGCAGTGTCGTCAACAGATTGTCGCTCACGTCCAGCTGGGTGAGCAATGTCAGGCGCTCTACGCCGTCAAGTGCTTGGAGCTGGTTACGTTGCAGGTCCAGTCGTCTAAGCCTGGTGAGGGATCCGACACCCGGCAAGGTATTCAGTTGATTATCGTTGAGGATCAATTGCGTCAATGAGTTGAGCTGCTCGACCCCGTCCAGAAGGGTCAATCGGTTATGGCTTAAATCAAGGCTCACGAGCCGACGCAGATCGCCCAAACCAGGTAGGTTGACCAGCTTGTTGCCGCTCAGGTACAGGCTTGTCAAATTGGGGAAGCGCCCCAGAAACTCGCTGTCCAGGGTAGTCACGCCGAGATTGCTCAAGCTCATACGGTGCAGATGCCCGAAGTGGATACCTTGCGGTAACCGGGGCAAACTTGCCACATGCTCGTTAAGTACGACCAGGTCAGTCGATGCACCGGGCCCGAAATACTCTGGCAGCCACGCTTCGCGAATGGCCTGGCCGGTGCGATGGCGCGCTCGGTAGGTGGCCTCCGTGGGGGCGCCCCGCCAGGTGCGCAGGCATAGGTCGAGCTGCTCGACTTGCCTTGCGAGCTCGCTGAATGCTGCCCATACGCTACGCCCAGGCCTTTGCGCCAACTGCACCGCCAGCCACATCACGTCCTGTGCGGGCCGTTGGGGAAACAGCTGCTGCAGCCCCGCAGCAATCGACCGGCGCGCCCGCTGGTCTTCAGTGCTGAGCACCAGCCCTGACGGTACACCCAACGGCTGCCCGCCGCTCAATGGGTAACCCAGACGGCCATCCCCCAGGCGCACAGGCCGACGAACCGCGCCCTCCTCCGCTACCATCCCGAGCAGTTCGGCAGCCCGCTGCCGTTGCCCACTGGCGCGCATTGCCAGCGCATGGGCGAGCTGTTCGGCGTTACTGACAGCGTCGCCAAACGTGTCCTTTTGCCCCGGGTCCAGGTGCAACCACAGCGCCTGGAAAAGGCTGTCGGTGTCGTTTGCCGCCGCCAGCTTTGCCCCTGAGGTATCCGCAGCCTGATACCCATTGCCGCGCCTGATGACATAGCGAATATGCGTGGCGTTATCGACGCCGCTATGGGCGAGTAACGCGCCGCTCAGGCGTTCTTCACGCAGTTCGATGCGCACCGTCGGTGGCCACGGCGCCATGTCGGCAACCATCCCCAGCGCCAGCCGCTGCGTGTCGGCATTGACCGCCCCCGCCTGATAGAAACCGCCGCAGGCGCGGTCCAGGCGGCTGTCATGCAACAGCCAGCGTGCCTCGGTGGCCAATTCAAGGGGAACGCGCTGACTGCTAAGCATGGCGTCAACTACCCCTGGCTCGGCGCGCTGGACAATCTCGCGCGCAACGCGCGAGGTCAGCTTGGGAAAGTCGTGGTGCAACCTTTGCTCAGCGGGTGCAGGCGCCAGCTGCAATGCATTGAAGTGCTGTTCAAAAGCCTCCCCCTGCAGCTGCGGGTGCTGCACATGCAACTGGTAGCGCTGCAAGGCATCGTGCAAGCGGGCCGGCGCCGGGGCGTGCTCCAGGTGCAGGCGCCGCAAGCGCTGCTCATCGAAGCCGGCAATACGCATCACCCGCTCGGCGGTTTGTTCGTCAAGATCGGCCCAAGCGCTGCTCAAACGCTGCATCAGCTGCGTCGCGCCTCGCCAGTGCTGTGGGGTTTCCAGCTGATGACGCCAGCCGCCCTGGCCGTTGTCGTCGAGCCAGGGCGAGTAAGCACCCGACCGGTTGGGGTGGCGGATGCGCAAACCTGCTTCTTGTGCGCCCTCGACCACCTGGTACGTCGCCAGATGCGTGCGCACGTGCACCTGCCCGGCAACGCTGGCCCGCTCGCCAACGGCCAGCCCCTGGTCGAGCACCGCATAGCCGGGCAAATTGGCATCGATGAGGCGCACCTCGTCGCGCTGCGTCAGCACCGGCACCAACCCGTCAACGTAGGCTGAACGCTCGATCAATCGACCTGCAGCCAGCCCGATCGAAGCCAGCGCAACGCCGGCAGCCAGGTTTTCGGCAACGCCCCACAGGTGCTCCAGCGCCCCTTCACGATCCCCCAGCTGCCAATCGGCATAACCTTCATAGACTTCGTCCGCGATTTGCAACGCAGCGATACCCAGCAGCGGCAAGCCAAGCACCGGGACGAACAGGCTGGCAAGCCCCAGCAGGTCCAACCCTGCGCTGGCGTAGCCACTCTGGCGCCGTTCGCGCTCTGCCTGGTTCGCCTCGTCAGTAGGCGTGGCCAGAACGCGCGCATCGTCCAGCACCGTGTCGAGGCGAACTTTGCGCAGGTGCTGGAACAGCGGCGCGACAACGGCCTGGCTGCGGCCGTCGAGCTGAATCGGCAGCGCGCCCGCTCTGGCCTGCAACAAACGGCGCAATGTGCCGCTGAAGGCGCAGCGGTCACGCTCGCTGACGAAGCGTTGCATGAAAGCGGCGTAGCCCTGCGCCTGGCAGCGCTGGGCAAGGTGGCGCCACAGCTCATCCCAGGTTGCATAGCGCTGCAGGGCACCGTGGCTGTCACCGGGCACCCACAGCACCACACCCTCGAGCGCAGCGCTGGAGGGCCCGGTGCGACGCGCTTCGAATGCCACTACGCCCTGTAGCTGCTTGCCCAGCACGCGAAGCTCGAAGGGCAGCAGCCGGGCCGTATCGGAGTCCACCACAGGTACCGTCGAAATGACGGGGAGCAACTGCAAGTAGGTGCGCTGATCTACTTCGCCCTTCAGGACCGCTAGGCGCACGTCAGCTTCGAGGTTGGCGCGCGCGGCTTCTTCGAGCAGTGCCGCTACCTGCTGCCCCTCCCCGCCCGGCACTAGCAGGATCGATTCGAGATGGCGCTGGTAGCAACCGCCCACATCCACGCTTCGACACAGCGCTACGTACGTTTCCGGGCTCACTGCCTGCGCAGCCCCATGGGCGTCCACGATTAAATGGGTCTGCAGGGTGCCCGCAGGCGATGCTTCCTGCTCGGCAAAATTGTGCAGCGCCGCCGCGAGCAATGTCACTTCGCTGACCTCGCTCACCGAGGTGCCCGCGCCACCAGGCACCACGGAGGCGCCAGGAAGCAGGGTGGTGCGCCTCAGCATGACCTGGCGTACATCGAGTGCGGGCAACTGGCGGTCGCTCAGCGCCTTGTCGAGCAGCGCCTGGGCAAAGTCATCCAATGGCGTGATACGGGAAAACACTGCAGCCAGCCGGTGCTGAATGCGTTGTTGCTGCAGCAGGCTTGTGCGCAATTTGCTCAGTTGATCTTCAGACGCGCTGCCGAGCCATGTAGGCAAACGGCTGGCGATAAGGCTGTCCACCAGGTTGGGTTGTAACGTTTGGGCGGTCATTGGCAGGTCCTCCGGTTAGCCGAACACGGAGTCAAACAGCCTTCGCGCATGCCCCAGCGCTACTTATATCAACCGGCTGCACGCGCCGCCCATCACCCGGAATCCGCATTCAGGTTTAATGCTGGCCTGCCGATATCAAGGATTACACCTCCACACCAGTAAGGAAGCTGGCGATGACCACCATCAACTCAGCGGTACGCTTGACGCCCGTCGTTCAAATCGCGGCCCGCGCGCCTCAGCTCGTCAGCACCAGCATGCCCCAGGCTGCATCCGTGCGCCCCAGCACCGTGGTCAGCCTTGGCCAGCAGATTACCGACGTGGATACCCAGACCTACACCGCCAAAGGCACCACACGGGAGGCGCAGAGCCAGTATGTGTGGGAGCGCAACGGCCTCGACAAGCTCAGCATGTACATGGCGAGCGCGGTCCAGTCGTCGTCCACCGGCGCGCGCTTCCAGGGCCTTGGCGCCGCGCTACTGGAACAACTGGCGGCCAATGGCGGCCAGCGCATCGCCCAGTCGGGGCTGGCGGTCAATGACAGCACGGCCACCGAGCCCTTGCTGCTGGGCCTGCAGCAGGCCAGGTTGCGCGAATACGCGACCAACACCGTCACCTTCAACCTCACCAGTGCCTCGGGCGCCACTGTGACCCTGGGGCTGTATAGCAGCGCCGACGGCCTCGCGGTGGACGCCGATGTGCAAGGCGGTACCTTGACCAGCGACGAGCTCAAGGGCCTGGCGGCGTTGGCGGGCAGTTTTCAGTCGGCGCTCAACGGCCTGACGAAGGAGCCACCCCAGCTTCAACTGGGCGCTCTGGTCAAGCTCGACCCGAGCCTGTTCACCGGCCTGCAGATGAACGCCAAGCTGGAGACTGCCAGCGGCGCTCAGCAAACCTTCGACCTGCAGCTGAACGAGGATACCCGCAGCCTGAAACTGCAAGGCCCCAGTGGCGAAGTGAAGATGAACTTCGACACCCAGGGCGGCGCCCTGCTCGGCAGCCAGGCGCAACGCCAGGCTGCGGTGGCCAATTACCTGACCCAGTTCGATGCCGCGCAGAAGCGCGGTAACGGTGACGCGCAGTTGATGGCACTGTTCAAGGATGCTTTCAGCCAGCTCAACAGTGTCGACGATGCCAGCCCACGCCCCGCCAACCATGATATCGCGCTGAACAAGGCCAGCCGCCTGCTGTTGAGTGGCCTGGCCGATTTCGATGCCTCGATCAGCCAGACCGAGCAGAAAATCAACCCGATGCGGCCCGAGGAAGTGGACCACTTCGACTACAAGGTCTCGCAATCGACCGTGCGCAAGGGCAGTGCGGCGAACCTGACCGTGCAGCAGGACCAGCAGGCCAACCTCAAGGCAGCCTGGCATCAGGGCCTCAACCCCTTGGTGGACCTGGTGTTGAGCCGTGACAACGAATCGCAGAACTACCGCTATCACGAGGTCGACGACCAGTCCCTCAGCACCACCCGCCTGGGCTTCTCCAACAATTCGTTGGTGCAAGCAAGCGCCACCCAGCAAGCCAGCCAGCAGGAACGTGTACGGACCTACCAGAACGGCACGCTGCAGTCTGACGAGACCAACCGCGCGTCGGCGGACCAGTCCCGCGACCTGCTGAACATGCTTGATACGCTGCTTGATCAAGACCGCGCCGCCCGCCGCAGCGGTGCGGCTTCCACCCTGGAAGACCAATTGGCAGGGCTGCGTCACCTGTGGCTGCTGCAATCCGTCCCGGGGCTAATAGCGGCCTGATACCTATGCACGCCTGAAATCACGAGCCACGCCTGGACTCGTGATTTCAGGTCAAAGGTCCTTGACCCCACCCTGCCTTAATCAAAGCCCGCGAAACCCGCACACTGCCTACCACTCGAACGAACGTGAGGCGAGCGCAGCCAAGCGCTTGTCCACCTCTCAATCAGCAGGAGCAGACGCATGAGCATTCCATCTTTCGGCCTGGGCACCTTCCGCCTCAGCGGCCAAGTCGTCATCGATTCGGTCAAGTCAGCCCTGGCATTGGGCTACCGAGCCATCGACACCGCGCAAATCTACAAGAACGAGGCCGACGTCGGCCAGGCCATCGCCGAGAGCGGTGTACCGCGCAGCGAGCTGTTCATCACCACCAAGATCTGGGTCGACAACTACGCTGCCGACAAACTGGTCCCCAGCCTGCGCGAAAGCCTGAACAAACTGCGCACCGACTACGTCGACCTGCTGCTGATCCACTGGCCAGCCCCAGGCAATGGCGTCGAGCTGCCGGAGTACATGGCGGCCCTGGCCGAAGCAAAGAAACTGGGGCTGACCCGTCAGATCGGCATCTCCAACTTCAATATCGAGCTGACCCGCCAGGCCATCGACGTGGTCGGCAAGGGTGAGATCGCCACCAACCAGATCGAACTCAGCCCGTACCTGCAAAACAGCAAGCTGACGGCCTTCCTCAAGGAACAGGGCATCACCGTCACCTCCTACATGACCCTGGCCTATGGCAAGGTCCTGAAGGACCCGGTGCTGGCCGAAATTGCCGCCAAGCACAAGGCCACCGTTGCTCAAGTAGCCCTGGCCTGGGCCCTGCAACTGGGCTACGCGGTGATCCCATCCTCGACCAAGCGCGAGAACCTGGCCAGCAACCTGCTCGCCCGCGACCTGGACCTGGACGCTGACGACATGGCACGCATTGCCACGCTGGAGCGCAATGGCCGCGAAGTCAGCCCGGACGGCCTGGCGCCAGCCTGGGACTGATTCCACGGTGAATCGGTAGCGGCCTGTTGCGGCCGCTACTGGCTGCTTGTTCCCCTTTTCAACCGGAGCTCCTGATGAGCACGCTTTCCCCAAAACGGGTCTTGTTCGCCCTGGCCATCGGCGCCTTCGGTATCGGCACCACCGAATTTACCCCCATGGGCCTGCTGCCGGTGATCGCCCAGGGCGTGGACGTAAGCATCCCCAGCGCCGGCATGCTGATTACCGCCTACGCCATCGGCGTCATGGTCGGCGCACCGATCATGACGCTGCTGTTCAGCCGCTTCGGCAAGCGCGCCGCGCTGATGGCGCTGATGGCGATCTTCACCTTGGGCAACCTGCTCTCGGCGCTGTCGCCGGACTACTACACCCTGCTCGCTTCGCGGCTGGTCACCAGCCTCAACCACGGTGCCTTCTTCGGCCTGGGCGCAGTGGTGGCCGCCAGCGTGGTGCCCAAGGACAGACAAGCGAGTGCCGTGGCCACCATGTTCATGGGCCTGACCATCGCCAACATTGGCGGCGTACCTGCCGCCACGTGGGTCGGCCAGCAGGTCGGCTGGCGCATGGCGTTCGCCGGTACCGCAGTGCTGGGCCTGCTGGCCATGGCCGCCTTGTGGTACGCGTTGCCCAAGGGTGAGCGCGGCAGCGTGCCGCATGTGCGCAAGGAGCTGGCGGTGATCGCCCGCCCCAGCGTGCTGCTGGCGATGGCCACCACTGTGCTGGGCGCTGGTGCGATGTTTACCTTGTACACCTATGTGGCACCGGTGCTCGCCGAACTGACCGGCGCCTCGGGCAGTTTCGTCACCCTGGGCCTGGTGCTGATCGGCGTCGGCTTTACCCTTGGCAACAGCCTCGGCGGCCGCCTGGCCGACTGGTCGCTGGACGGTGCCGCGCGGATCTTCCTCGGCGTGCTGGCGCTGATCATGCTGCTGATGCCGCTGGTGCTCGGCAGCCACATCGGCGCCGCCATTGCGCTGCTGGTCTGGGGCATGTTCACCTTCGCCGTGGTGCCGCCGCTGCAGATGCGCGTGATGACCGCCGCCGCCGAGGCGCCGGGGCTGGCATCGTCGATCAACGTTGGCGCGTTCAACCTTGGCAATGCCGTGGGCGCGGCCCTGGGGGGCGCGGTGATCAGCCTCGACCTGGGCTATGCCGCCGTGCCGATGGCCGGCGGTGTGCTGGCTGCGGCAGGCTTGCTGCTGGTCTGGCTGGGCGGGCGTGGCAAGGCAGTGGACAAAGCCTTGGGCGATGCCGCCTAAGGGCAGGCTCACTGAGGCTGAAAACAGCCCCAACACGTCAACCGCCGCAGATCTCAGTGTAGAGCGCGGAAAGTCAGAAATGGACTACAGAGCATGGCGAAACCATGCTGCTGTCTTTGTGCGAGACTGTTCCGCGAACCATTTTACAGGACGGTCTCAATGTATCTCTCTGATGCCTTTTCAACCTGTCGGCGCTATGATGCCCCCAATCCTTGTAACCTGTTACAGGATATGCGGAGGTATTCATCCATGGCTAAAAAGCTTGAGCACAGCGCTGAAAGTGACATTGATGCGCTGGAGCAGGAGGTCCCTCGCCTAGCGAGTGAAGCGACTCACTCCGCCTACCTGCGCGCCCTGCTGGTGAGTGAACAGGGCGTACTTCGTACTGACGACGGCAATCTTGTCCGCGTCTCACCTGACGGTGTCAAAACTATCGTGGCCAGGGCCAAACCGCGGCGTAAAGTCAAGGTTGGCGAGGTGATCACCGTGCGCAAGGTCAAGGGGAAATCGGCCGGTGAAGGTGCCTAGGCTGCGCGTTTTCGCAGGCCCGAATGGCTCCGGCAAAAGCACCATCAAAGCCGACGTTCCACCGGCTCTGACACGGGTTTTTGTCAATGCAGACGAGTTGGAGAAAGAAGCGAAAGCGACAGGCTTCATCGACCTGTCGCCCTTCGGAATCGAATCCACACTTCCCGAACTGGTCAATTTCCACGTCAGCCATTACCTGATCAGACAAAAAAACCTTATCGAGCCAGCGAAAAAACTTAGGCTGCCAGGCAACAGAGTCGATTACAGAGGCCTGGACATCGACTCTTATTTTGCATCGGTCATTTCGGACTACATACGTCAGCACTTGTTGGAAAGGCGCACCAGCTTCAGTTTTGAAACGGTGATGTCACATCCAAGCAAGTCGAATTTATGCACCAGGCTCAAGCCCGTGGCTACCGTACCTACCTCTATAGGTACAGAGCTTGAGTACCGAACAGAGGATATCCCCGACTGGTTCTTCGAGTCGTATGTGGATGAAGCCAAACCCTGAACACCGCGCCGACAGCGCCGTGAGCTGCGCTTGCTGAAGCATTGTTCCGCTGGCTGCAACTATGAAGTGCCTGCTGTACCCATTCTCATCGAGGCCGTCAGAGTACTACTCTCCTTCATGCCCACCACGCCTGAGGAGAAACCCATGTCCCGCCCTCCACTTCCGCCCTTCACCCGCGAAAGCGCCATCGAAAAAGTCCGCCTTGCCGAAGATGGCTGGAACAGCCGCGACGCTGCCAAGGTTGCGCTGGCTTACACCGAGGATACCGTTTGGCGCAACCGCGTCGAGTTTCCCCGTGGCCGTGCCGAAGTGCAGGCGTTCCTGACACGCAAATGGAACCATGAACTGGAATACCGCCTGATCAAGGAACTGTGGGCGTTTACCGGCAACCGCATTGCCGTGCGTTACGCCTACGAATACCACGACGACAGTGGCCAGTGGTTCCGCGCCCATGGCAACGAAAACTGGGAGTTTGCCGAGGATGGCCTGATGCAGAACCGCCATTCGAGCATCAACGAGCAGCCCATCGCCGAAACGGAGCGCAAGTTCCACTGGCCCTTGGGCCGCCGCCCGGACGATCACCCCGGCCTCAGTGAGCTGGGTCTCTGATCAACCGACAGGCAGCGTGACGGTGACCTCCAGCCCGCCCCCGTTGCGGTTGCTCAACGTCACGCTGCCGCCCTGCTCGAGCACGATGGCACGCGCCGCCGGCAAGCCAAGGCCGACCCCGCCGGTGTCCTTGTTACGCGACCCTTCAATGCGGAAAAACGGTTCGAAAACCCGCGCCTGCAGTGGCTCCGCGATGCCTGGGCCGCGGTCAAGCACACGCATGACCAGCTGCTCGTCATCAACTTCCAGCTGCACCACCGGCTCGCGGCCATACTTGACGGCGTTCTCGACAAGGTTCACCACCACCCGTTTGATGCCAACGGGCCGGCCGACATAGACGCAGCGCCGTGGCCCGCTGAGGCCGATGTCCACCCCCGCATCCTTGAAGTCATCGACCACGGTCGACAGCAGCTCGCCCAGGTCAAACGCCGTGGTCGGTTCCAGCCGTGCGTCGTCGCGGAAGAATTGCAACGCGGCATCGACCATCGCCTGCATCTCGTCCACGTCCTTGAACAACTTGGCCTGCAGTTCGGCATCGTCGATGAATTCGCCACGCAGGCGCATGCGGGTCAGGGGTGCACGCAGGTCATGGGAGATGGCCGCCAGCATTTGCGTGCGGTCATTGAGAAAGTGTTTGAGCTGCGCCTGGGTAGCGTTGAACGCAAGAATGGCCTGGCGCAGGTCATGCGGGCCGACCACCGGGATCGGCGGCGCATTGAAGTCCTTGCCAAAGCGTCGCGCACCTTGGGCGAAGCGCTCCAGTGGGCGGGCGAGATAACGCGTGGCGAAAAAGGCGACCACCAGGCTGGAGACGATCATCAGCGCCAGGATGATCACGTTGCGCGGCAGCTCGTCCAACCCCCAGCTACGGTCGGTGGCGCGATACAGCAGCCAGGACTTGTCCGTCAGTTCAATCAACAGGGCATAACCGCGCTGCTGCTGCGCTGGCAAGTCATCGGGCCCGAACACTTCGATCTTGGCATCGGGGCGTTTCAACAGGGTGCGCAGTGTAGGCGCGCCTTCGCGAAATTCGCTATCGGCCAACGCGGGCAAACCGGACTCGTCATGCCGACGCAGCCAGTGCACGCTGTAGGATGCATCCCCCGCCGCGCTGGCCAGTGTCGGCCGCTGCGCCACCGGCGTGGCATCGAGCATGCGGGCGACCGAAGCCACTTTTTCGATCAGGCCGCTTTCCAGCAGCGGCGGCTGCGCCCACACGCTCAACAGCAGACTGAACAGCCACTTGAGCAACAGCAGGCTGAGCATGGCGGCCAGGGTGGTGAGCGCGATCCAGCGGGCAATGGTGACGCGTGGCCGTGGCAAGGCCTTGCGCGCCCGCGCCAGCAGGCTCATCGCTTGTTCACGGTGGCAGTGAACAGGTAGCCGACATTGCGCAAGGTGCGGATCAGCGGCGCTGTGCTGTCATCGGTTTCGAGCTTGCGGCGCAGCCGGCTTACCTGAACGTCGATGCTGCGGTCGTACGCTTCGTGCGCCTCGCCTCGCGCCAGGTCAAGCAATTGCTGGCGGCTGAGCACACGGCGCGGGTGCTCGGCAAATACCAGCAACAACTCGAACTCGCCATTGGACAAGGGGATCAGCACGCCCTCCGGCGAACGCAGCTCCCGCCGCAGCACCTCCAGCTGCCAGCCGGCAAACTCAAGCACCGACCGTGGGCTGGTAACCGCACCGCCCCCGGTTTCGCCTACCCGACGCAGCACCGCACGCACCCTCGCCAGCAACTCACGGGCGGCAAACGGCTTGGTCAGGTAGTCATCCGCGCCCAGCTCCAGGCCGACCACCCGGTCGCTCAACTCACCCATGGCGGTGAGCATGATCACCGCCACCTTGTACTCGGCGCGCAGCCGTTGGCACAGCACCAGGCCACTGTCGCCCGGCAGCATCACATCGAGAATGACCAGGTCTGGCACCCGCCGCTCCAGCGCCTGCCACAGGCCTGCGCCATCGCTGGCCACATCGACTTCATAACCGTGCTGACGGAGGAATTTCTGCAACAGGTCGAGTACTTCGACATCATCGTCGACAATCAGCAAATGGCTCACACGGGGGCACCGCAAACTAAGGTAATGAGCGCTAACTTTAAGGCCATCATGCAGTTGGCGTCATATATTTCAACTCGGAAACAAAGTGTCGCCAGTGAAGTAAACCGGACATTTCCAGGCAAACAAACGCCCGCACCATCGGCGCCCGTACTTGTCAGGAATGTGCCCATGCCCACCCCACCCTATGCCTGGTTTTCAGCGCGTAACGCGCTACTGGCCTTGTCACTGCTCGCGGCCGGAGGCTGCAGCCAGCGGCCGCCTGCCAGCGCCTGCGGCCCTGTTGCGTATCAGCTGAGCGACCCAGCCGAACCTGCCAACCGCGCCGTGTTCGCCTTCAACCGCAGTGTCGACGATTACCTGCTGGCACCGGTCGCCCGCGGCTACAGCGCATTACCTAAGTTCACCCAGCAGGGCGTGCACAACTTCGCGGCCAACTTCGGCGAGCCCAAGGTCTTCGTCAACGACCTGCTGCAAGGCAACGGCGAGCGCGCCATGACCAGCCTGACGCGGTTCATCTTCAACACCACGCTGGGCGTGGCAGGCTTGATCGATGTGTCGGGCAAGATGGGGCTGGCCCGTCACACGTCGGACTTTGGGCAGACGTTTGGGGTATGGAACATCGCCGATGGCCCGATCATCGAGCTGCCGTTGCTGGGCTCGCACAACCTGCGCGATGCCACTGGCCGGGTACTGGGCATGGCGGTTGACCCGTTTGGCGACAACAGCGATACGGTCGATACCCTGACCAACGTGGCCACCGCAGGCGCGGTGGTAGATGGTCGCGCCGAATTGCTGCCGATTACCGACTGGTTGCGCACCTTGCCTGATGACTACCTCGCCATGCGCGACTACACCGCCCAGTACCGCGCCGACCGCGTAGCCGAAGGCAAGCTTGGCGCGCCAGGCAAGCGGCCGGCCAGCTGCCCAGGGGGGCAGGCGGATGAGTGACGTTCAAGCCCCGCTGGTGCTGTTCAGAAACCTGGCGAGCGATGCCCGGCAGCAGCTGCTGCACGAGCTTGAGGCTCGGGTCTCGGACGACGGCCGGCACCTGATCGTCAGCCGCTATCGCGAAAGGTACGGTAACGGCAGCACGGTGCAGCGCCAAGAGGTGCACCGTCGCGTGCCTATCGCCACGTTGCTCAGGTGGTTGGCCAGGGAAAGCACGGCACGCTGACCACGCCATGTCCGAAACACGCTAGTGAGTGCCTGTTCGACGTGAGACAGGCAAAAGCACCGCTGGATATCCTCCAGCGGCAATGCCTTGCCATCATTCGAAAAAAGAGCCTCGCTTATGACGACTTCTGCCGCCACCTTGGCCTCGCCAACCACGCACGCCGCCGACCAACCCCAGGGGTTTCTGGTGCGCATTGTCGGCGCCGCCGCATTCGCCCACTTGCTCAATGACCTGATCCAGGCCGTGCTGCCGTCGATCTACCCGATGCTCAAAAGCGATTTCTCGCTGAGCTTCGCGCAGATCGGCTGGATCGCCCTGATCTACCAGGTGACCGCCTCGCTGCTGCAGCCCTGGGTGGGTATGTATACCGACAAACACCCGCAACCGTACCTGCTGCCGGCCGGCATGCTGGTGACCCTGGTCGGCATCGCCCTGCTGGCCTTCGCCGGCAGCTATGAGATGCTGCTGGTGGCGGCAGCGGTTGTCGGCGTCGGCTCCGCGACCTTCCACCCCGAAGCCTCACGGGTCGCGCGCATGGCCTCGGGCGGGCGCTTCGGGACCGCGCAATCGACCTTCCAGGTGGGCGGCAACACCGGGTCGGCCATCGGCCCCCTGCTGACCGCAGCCATCATCATCCCTTATGGGCAGTCAGCCATTGCCTGGTTCATGCTGGCAGCGGCGCTGGCGGTCTGCGTGCTGCTGCGCGTCACCGGCTGGACCATCCGCCACGGCCAGACCCACCTCAAGAGCTTTGCCGGGCAACAGGCACCCGGGCTTTCGAAGGGTGCCGTGTGGCGCGCAGTTAGCGTGATATGCGTACTGATGTTTGCCAAATTCGTGTATATCGCTTCGTTTACCAACTACTTCACTTTCTACCTGATCGAGCACTTCGGCCTTAGCGTGCAGCAAAGCCAGCTGTACCTGTTCGTCTTCCTCGCTGCCGTGGCATTGGGCACCTTCGCGGGTGGGCCGGTGGGCGACCGCATCGGGCGCAAGGCGGTGATCTGGGTTTCCTTCCTGGGGGTTGCGCCGTTCGCCCTGGCCCTGCCCTACGCCGACCTGTTCTGGACGGCGGTACTGGCGGTGGTCATCGGCCTGGTGATGTCTTCGGCGTTTGCCGCGCTGGTGGTGTATGCCCAGGAAGCCGTGCTAGGCCGCGTGGGCATGGTGTCGGGCGTGATGTTCGGGCTGATGTTCGGCATCAGCGGCATCGGCGCCGCGGGCTTGGGCGAGTTGGCTGACCTGCACGGCATCGAGTGGGTGTACCAAGTGATCTCGTTCCTGCCGCTGCTGGGTGTGGCCACCGCGTTGCTGCCTGCTACCCGCTCCAAAGCGCGCCCGAATACCTGCTGCTAAGATGGCCACGCTGAAATACGACAACATGAGGGGACCATGCTCAAGCCACTGAAAGACATGCTGGTAGAGGTGGATGAATGGACCTGGGAGGTCGGTAGCCGCGCTACCGACTACCCGCCGGACTGGTACATCGCGCCGCACTCGCACGCCAAGCATCAGCTGATCTATGCCATCAAGGGCCTGATGATCGTCGAGTCGCAGGCCGAGCGCTGGACCGTGCCGACCAGCCGCGGCATCTGGATGCCCTGCGGCCAGGAGCATGCCATTCGCTGCGTAGGCGATGTGAAGATGCGCAGCGTGTTCGTGCGCCCGGATGCTGCGGCGAGCCTGCCCCGCCAGAGCAAGGCGATCAGCATTTCGCCCCTGCTCAGCGAGCTGATCAAGGCCTCGGTGAACTTGCGCGGTCCGTTCGCCGAGGACTCGCGCGAGGCGCGCATCATGCGCCTGATCCTCGACGAAATCAGCGTGCTGCCAACCCTGCCGCTGAAGCTGCTGCACCCCAGCGACCCGCGCTTGCTGACGATCTGTTCTGCCCTGCAGCAACGGCCGGACGACCCCTCCACCGTGGCTGACTGGGGGCTGCACCTGGGGGTCGACGAGAAGACCATACAGCGCCTGTTCCGCAAGGAAACCGGCATGACCTTCGGCCAGTGGCGCCAGCAGGCGCGGCTGATGCAGGCGCTGGAACGCATCGCCCTGGGCGAGCGCATCATCGACGTGGCCGGCACGCTGGGCTATGACAGCCCCAGCGCCTTCGCCAGCATGTTCAAGCGCCAGTTCGGCACCACACCCAGCCAGTTTTTCAAGTAGTCGCTACGCGGCTCGGCCGGTACAGAAAACGCAGCCAGCGGACAGATCCCGCAAGCATTTGCGTCACGGCTCAACTTGTAACATTCAGTTTCATCTTGCCCCCGGAGAGTAGCGCAACCACGCACTCAACCGAGGCTCTTACCCGTGTTGCAACGTCTGTTCTGCTCCCTGTCCCTGCTCACCCTTGGCATCTCTGCCGCCCACGCCGCCGATGCGCTCGACACCCCGCGCCTGGCCGGCATGGACAACTTCCGCGACATCGCCGGCACCACTTCGGCCTACACCACAAGCCATGATGGCGTGATGCGTGCCGGGGTGTTCTACCGCGCCAACGCCCTCACCCCAACCGCCGCCGACCTGGCCGTGCTCAATGGCCTGGGCATCAGCGATGTCTACGACCTGCGCACCCCCAGTGAAATCGCCGCTACGCCCGACACCCTGCCCGCCGGTGCCTCGTACACCAACATCGACATCATCGGCAGCACCACCTCGGGCGCTGACATCACCAACATCTCGTTCACCAGCGCCGACCAGGCGCGGGCCATGATGCAGGAAACCAACCGCGCCTTCGTCAGTGATGCCGGCATGCGCGGGCAGTTCTCGGTGCTGTTCAACGAGCTGGCCAGTGCCGACGGCGCCGCCCTGTTCCACTGCACCGCCGGCAAGGACCGCACCGGCTGGACCGCCGCCGTGCTGCTGAGCATTGCCGGTGTCGACGACACGACGATCATGAGCAACTACCTGGCCACCAACGACTACACCGCCGCCCGTGTGGCCGCGACCCTGGCGGCCATGCCAGCGAGCATGGCGCAGGTGTATGCACCACTGCTGGGTGTCGAGGCCAGCTACCTGCAGGCCGGCCTGGACGAGGTCACGGCCGAGTACGGCAGCATGGACAATTACCTCAAGCAAGGCCTGGGGCTGAGCCAGGAAACCATCTACGTGCTGCGCGGCAAGATGGTGCGCTACGGCACACTGCCGGGCGAAACGGGCTTGCTGGGCAACGCTGGCGCTGGCGCGCAACTGCTGGGGCAACTGCAGGACACCCCCCTGTCGGGCACCTACAGCGCCTACAACTACTACCTGCAGTCAGCCATCGACGCCGGCACCCTGGGCGGCGTTGAAGCGACCGTGGGTGGCCAGGTGCACGCCGATGCCGCCAGCTACCTGCTGCGCCAAAGCGCGATGATCGACCGCGCCGCTTCGCCCTTCGCCGACGGCAGCGACCTGAAGGTTGGCCAGTCGCGCCTGTGGAGCACCGCGCTGGCCGGCTACCTGGGCACCGACGGTTCGGCCCACGCCGCCAGCAGCAACGAGCACAGCCAAGGCTTGATGTTCGGCATGACCCAGCGCTTCTCCGAACAGCTCAGCGCCCACGCAGGCGTCGGCTACAGCAACGGCAACGTCGGCGGCGCAGGCGGCGAGGCGGACACCGACCTGGCCTTCCTCAGCCTTGGCGCACGCTTCGCCCCGGGCGGCCTGGAACAAGGCCTGTTCATCGACGCCGATGCCAGCGCCGGCTACCTCGACTATGCCAGCAAACGCGAACTCGGCGGCGGCCTGGGCACCGCCAAGGGAGACAGCCACGGTACCCTGACCGGCGCCAGCCTGGCGCTGGGCTATCGCATGAACACCGCAGGTGTGGAGCTGGAGCCTAGCCTGGGTGTGCGGGTGAGCCGCGTGGACCTGGCCGGCTTCACCGAAAAAGGCAGCGAACTGGCGCTGCAGGTGGACGACCTGCAAGAAACCCGTCGCAGCGCAGTCGCCAACCTCAAGGCCTCCTTCACCCCGTTCGCCATGGGCAGCTGGCAGTTGGTGCCGGGGGTCGAAGTGGGCTACGAGCATGCTCTTGGCGACCACCAGGTCGACAGCGAAGGGCACCTGTTGGGGCTGGACATTCAGCAGCGCGCGGCTTTCGACAACCGCGACCAGTTCAACGCCGGCGTGAACCTGATGGCCCACCTCGGCGCCCTGAGTGTCGGCGCCGAAGTGGCGGCCTTGAGCGGCGGCGATAGCCATGGCGCCAGCGGCAGCCTCAAGGCCAGCTACGCCTTCTGAGCAAAAACCGAAGCCTTGCATGTGATCGCCGATACATGCAAGGCTGAAAAAGGAATACCCGTCACTGAACAGGAAGCTCATCACCCAATGTTTGGAATCACACGTATCCATCGCTACTTGCGCTCACTGCCTGCAAACCGAACTGCAGCCAGTGGGCGTGAAGTCAAAGTCAAACAGCGCGCCCGTCGCACCTCAAAGCTTGTAGACCTCCTGTGTAAACCCCGCTCCGTCCCGCCCTACCTCTGCGTCACCCCTGAGCGCCCACCTGTCGACCGTGTACCTCCCACCTGACGAAGCTGATTGCAGATTTGCGTCGTCGTCGCTTGTACCCACTGGCAAAGCGGCAAGGTCCACCCGTCAAAACAGGGAACACATCCATGATTTTTTTTCAGGGCAAACGTATTTTCAGCGCCATCTTCGACATGGACGGCACCATGTTCGACACCGAGCGCTTGCGCTTCAAAACGCTCAAGCAAGCTTCGCTGGAGATCTTCGGCAAGGCGCTTAGCGAGCAGACGCTGATCGGCTCGCTGGGCCTGAGCGCCAAAAAAGCCGAGGCACTGGCCAAGGCGCACAACGGTGAAGACTTCCCGTATGCGCAAATTCGCCAACGCGCCGATGAACTTGAACTGGAGCACGTGCGCAACCACGGCGTGCCGATCAAGCCCGGCCTGCTGGAAGTGCTCGAGCGGCTGCGCAAGTCTGGCCTGACCATGGCGGTTGCCACGTCCAGCCGCCGGGCCATTGCCGAGGAGTACCTGATCAACGCCAACGTGCTCAAGTATTTCGACGTCACCGTGTGTGGCGACGAAGTCAGCCAGGGCAAACCCCACCCGGAAATTTTCCTGCGCGCTGCCAGTGCGCTCAACTGCGAGCCGGGCCAGTGCCTGATGCTCGAAGACTCCGAAAACGGCCTGCTTTCGGCCATCCGCGCCGAAGGGCAGGCCATCCTGATCGAAGACATCAAACCGCCGGCCCCCGAGGTCAAGGCGGGCGCGTTCAAAGCCTACCGCAGCATGCATGAATTCCTCGCTGACCTGAGCGAGTGCGTTCCGCACCTGGGCACGCCAGCACTGCACGAGCCGTTTCCCGCCTCACTGAACCAGTTCCGCGTCGGCATCCATGGTTTCGGGGCCATCGGCGGTGGTTACCTGACCCAGGTGTTCTCCCATTGGGACGGCTACACCCGGCCGTGCGAAATCATCGCCGCCACCCGCTCGCGCATGCTGCGCGAAACCGTCAGCGCGTTCGGCAATTACAGCGTGCGCTACGGCGCCACCTCGTTCGACCAGGCCATCGACAACGTGCGCATGATCGACATGGGCGATGAAGACGCCGTGGTCGCGATGTACACCGCGGCAGAAATCATCGGCCTCAGCCTGCCAGAGCAGGCCATTCGCAAACAGGCCAGGGTCATCGCCAAAGGGCTGCTGCAACGCTTCGAACGCCGCGGCCGCGCGCTGACCATTCTGACCGTGCTGAACAAGATCGGCGGCGCCGCATTCGTGCGGCTGCACGTACAGGCAGAGCTTGAACTGCTGTGCCCACCCGCCATCAGCCAGCAGGTGCTGGAAAAGACCCATTTTGCCGAAACCGTGGTCAGCCGCATTGTTTCCAAGATCAGCAATGACGCACTGGTGCGGCAACTGCGCATCAAATCGCAGATGTTCCAGAACAGCCTGGAAGACGAGCCTGCGCAAGCCGGCAAACCCACCACGCCGCTACCTGAATACGAACGGTTGCTCGGCCGCTTCCGGCCCTTCGCCCAGTCCAGCAGCGTGATGAGCCAGCTGCACCTGATCCTGTTCAACAGCGAGCCCGACATGCCCCTGTATGTCGAGCGCGGCAGTGACCTGCTGGAGCGCTTGCGCCAAGTCAAGACCGTCGCCGACATCGGTTTGATCCAGCTCATCAAGAACAGGCTGTGGAACGGCCCGCACGCCATCATTGCCTGGTACGCCAGCGTGCTGGGGTATGACTGGGTAGGCCAGGGCATGGGCGATGCGCGGGTGAGTGCGCTGGCCGAGCGGCTGATCAACGAGGAAGTTGCGCCCGCGCTGACGGCCGAGCACCCACACATGGCAGACGTGATCCGCAGTTTTGCGCAAACCTTTCTGGAGCGCTGCAAAACCTCGTTCAAAGACCCCTGCACCCGGGTAGGCCGCGACCCGCTGCGCAAGCTGCAGCGCAACGAGCGCATCCTCAGTAGCATCGACCTTGCCCGCAAGCATGGCATTGCAACGCCCGGCCTGACATTGGGCGCAGCCCTTGCCGTGCACTATGCGCTGCGGTGCGCTGACAGCAAGGACCTGGAAGCGCAGCTGATGAAACGGCTATATCAGGCTAACGGCGAGAGCCTCGTGGCTGTGCTGACCCATGACGGTGACTACAACGGCAAGCCCTACCCCGGTATGGACGCGTCTGCTGACGCCGAACTGATCGCTGCTATCGCCGATCATTTCGAGCAGTTGCAGCAACTGCGTTCGTGCTCAACCACAGAAAAGATGGCGCTTGCCTGATCCACATGCAGGGTGGGGGCTAGCGCCCCCTGACCTGCGCAGGGCTCACGCCAAACGCCTGCTGAAAATACTGCGCAAACCGCCCGGCATTGCTGAACCCATGCTGTAAGGCCACCTGCGCCACCGAGCCACCCTCCCCGCTCGCCAGCACCCGCCGCGCCTGCTCCAGCCGCACCTGCCGTTGGTAACCGGCAATCGAAGTACCGGCAAACCGCTTAAAGCCATCCTGCAGCGCACGCAAACTCACATTCACCCGCCCCGCCAGGTCGCTGCCAGTGAGCAGGCTCAGCGGCTGCTCGTGAATATATTCCATGGCCAACTTCACATGCCTGGGCGCAATCGAAGGCATCGGGCTGCGCAAGGCCTCGCTGTAATTGTGCGGCCAGGTTTCCAGCACTGCATCGACCAGCATCTCCTGCAGCCGCACCGGCATCAGCAGGCCGCTGCTGATCAGTTGATCGAACTCAGCGCCGGTGGCCATTTCCAGCAACGCACGGACGCCTTTGAACGCCGCCACATTCAGGTCCACCACCGGGGCAAACCGAACTGGCGCGGCCAGTGGCCGGCCCAGCAACGCCGAAAGCCGTTCGGCAAACAACCCACGGCGAATCGACATCCCGCATTGGGCATGCCCCTCGGCAAAACGCACCGAACGGATGTCCAGCTTGTCGACCGCCAGGCCAACCTGCGCCCCGCCGATCGACTCGCCACGGTGATCGAAAATGATCTTGCCCGCCGTGGGCAGCACAAAGGTGATCTCATCCTGCGGCGTGGGCAAGGCGATGGTGAAGTCGCCCTGGTAGTGCATGCGCCGCACGCTCATGCCCCCGAAGCGGCCATACACACCGCCAATGGCGATGCCCTCTCCCAGTGGCGGCATGTCGGCATACAGGTTGCCGTGCAATTGCGTGAACAGCGCAGCGAAATCGTCGCTGCGCATGTTGTCGGACCGGAGCATGAACGTGTTGCGGCTTGTGCTGGCGTACACCGTGTCGCACACCTTGTGTCGGGGGAGGGACCCGCACGCTAGCAAGCGCACGTGACAGCCACATGACGCGGCGTCTGAAGGCCGGGGCCGCTTCGCGGCCCATCGCCGGCAAGCGCGGCTCCCACAGGTACTGTGCAGGCCCGGAGGCTGTTTGTATTTCTGTGGAAGATTCCCAGCCCATCGGGCTGCGCTGTCGCGCAGAGAACAAAGCCCGCGAGCGCGCCGCATACCCTGTGGGAGCCGGCTTGCCGGCGATGAGGCAGGTAAAGACTACAG
>NZ_JBIBEB010000010.1:170805-202090 GCF_042902325.1 Pseudomonas sp. NPDC012596
TTCGGGCTGCGCTGTCGCGCAGAGAACAAAGCCCGCGAGCGCGCCGCATACCCTGTGGGAGCCGGCTTGCCGGCGATGAGGCAGGTAAAGACTACAGAGCGTTGGGACGGTGCCCGCGTGGCCCGACAGTGATCATAGTGGGTCGAAAGTGGTTGATCATTTAGCTCGCGAAATGGAAATCCAAGGACTCGCTAGACGTGAAAAAAATCAGACTTGCGCTCTTCCTTGTAGTCCATTTCCCAAACATACTCCCTCGCCCTATTTTCCGTTGCAGCCCAGCTGGTAGCCCCCTAGTCTCAGCCTGTCGTTGCACATCAACGATACAGCTTTGACAGGCTGTGACGGCAAATAGTGTACGGCTAGCCCTTATGGTGGCTGTACGTGCGGGCACGCTTGCGTGCGCCGGAACTTACTATTTCCGCCGGTCTGTCAACCCACGTACAGCTGCCACCCTTCTGTTTGACAGCAGATAGGTGGTCGCACCAAACCGGTAAATAGCTATGTTAAAGATCGTCCCCGATCCACCCCACAACCACCACTCCCTTGAAGACACCATCATCCAAGCCACGGAGTACGCTCTGTGCGCACAAATGGTGGCCCAGCAGGCTGTTTCGATGCAGCCCAAGTCGCCCGCCTCGGTACTGATGATGGCCACGATGCATGAGCTTGAGTCGCTGCGTGTGTTGCTTGAGTCAGCGTTGATTCAGATGCAGATGCCAGCGGCGCCGCGCACCCAGCACTAAGCCGTTAATCGTGTATTGCCTGGGCTGGCGCTATCGCCGGCAAGCCGGCTCCCACAGTGACAGCGACGCGGTGATGTGAGGTGCTTGCCCGCGAAGATGCCCGCCCAGGATTCAGGACTCCAGGGAGATCAAGCAATGCCTGCAGATGAGATCGCTATCAAAACCACGGTCGGCAAGACCAAGTTCTATCAAGGCGAGAAAAAGACACAACCGTTGTTCTGCATCGAGCCTGGCATCCCCTGCCAAAACGCCCGCGAACAAGCATCGGAATTGATGGGATGCGTGCGGGACCTGACCATCGCGGGCCTGATGGACGACAACCCTCAGTTGATATGGGCCTCACATTACCTGAGCGCGTTGGCCAAGGCGCTGATGGATGATGCAGAGTTGGGCATGATGCATTGAGATGGGCTGACGTGCTTCGGTCAGTCTCATCGAATACACGCAATGCCGCTCAGGTTTGAGGCTGGTAACCCAGCCTCCCCTCTGGGCCAAGGCTCATCCCAGCACATCAAGCGCCTCTCGAGTAATACTCAACATGGCCTCACGCTCGGCCTCTGAACGTTGCGCCTGGAGCTGCGCAATCTGCTGCAGACGCACGGCCTCCGCTTGATCATGATCAGCGAACAGCGCCTCGAGCTGCGCGCGGTACGGCTCATCGAGTTCGTCGAACCGCGCTTGATGGGTACCCCGAAGATGTTGCTGCCAGAAATCCCGCTCCACCAGCGATCGCGCCACTTGCTCGCTGCTCTCGGCCGCCAGCACACGCTCGAGTGCCCGCCTGACGCGTGCAGCACCGACATCAGCCAAGTAGCCGAAGCGCATGGTGGTGATACGCACCGGCAGGTCAAGGTCCGAACGCAGGGCCAGGCGATAGGCCAAGACCACCTCAACCTCATCCGGGTCTTCGCCCGCTGCGTGCCGCGAGAGAAAATCTTCCAGCGCAATGCGGTCGACCATCTCCAGCCGCCACAGCTGCCGCCCCAAGCGCAACAGTGCTTGCTCCTGGGTATCGGCCATGGCGCCATGCTGTGCTTCCCATACCCGTACACGCACCTCAAGATCACTGAAACGCAGCGCAACACTGTTCTGGCAGGTCACCGCCTGGGCGTGGCCGAACAGCTCCTGGCGCAAGGCGTCATCGTCGTCCATGGCGCGTAGCATCTCCAGCACCCGAGTGGCCAGATTGGCGGCGCCAGCCGGGCTGCGAAAATCGCCGGTCTGGGTGAGGCCATTGAGCAGTTCGAAGAACGGCTCGGAGCCTTCGTTGGCCTCCACCAGCGCCCATAGCGAGCCAAGGTCATCACGGTCTTGCGGGGCGACGGTGTCGAGCCAGCGCATCCGCGGAAACGCCTCGGGGCCTTGCGGCAGCTCAAGTGGACGAGGCACCGTCAACGCCGCTTGTAGCGCTTGCGCCTGCTCGGCGTTCAGCGTGTTGCCATGCAGCCAGACTCGGCCCTGGGCCCAGAGCCGCCCCTCAAAGAACCCCGCAGGCAGCGCGGTGATCTGATTATCGCGGACATCCAGGGTATGCAAGCGTGAGCACTGCAGAATGTTGTAAGGCAAACAATCGATCCGGGTGTCCTGAAGCCGAAGCTCGGTCAGATCGGCCATGGCGCCGACCGAGAATACCCTCCCCAACGGATTGCCGGACAGATTGAGGTAGCTCAGCCGTTCGCAGCCGGCCAGAATCGTGGACTGCCCAGGGTCCAAGGTGATCCGGTTGCCGCTGAGGTCCAGGCACTGCAAGTGACGCATGTTCTGCAGGTGTATAGGCAAACGAGTCAGCGCATTGCCGGGCAACTCCATGACGCGCAGGTTTTCGAAGGCCTGCAGGAAGCCGTCGGGAATAGCGCTGATGTCCATCTGTCGCAATGACAACACCACCACGGAGCGAAAGCGGATCTGCTCTGGCAACTCAGGCAACCCGCCCACCCGCGCGCCCATCTGGCTCCACCATAGGTCGGTACGCTCGGGTCCCTCGCGAAATTCTTCACTGCTACTGCGCTGCCAGCACTCTAGCAAGGAATTGCTGAGGTAACGTCGCTGTTGCCGACCCTCCTCGTCAGCCGCGTCTTCCACCCAGGCCTGCATGTGACGTTGCAGCAATTGCGATTGCTCGTCCAGCCTTCGCAGCAAAGGTTCCACATGCTGGCCAGAGGCCCGAACGTCCCTCAGCCAGGTGTCGATCTGCGCCTGGTCCAGGTAGGGAAACAGCCTGTGCACCCTGTCCCCCAGCGCCTGCGGTCTGCCCGGGCGTGTGCCTCGTGCAGGCCGTCGCCCGCTCAACAGATAGCCGAAGCGACCATCTTCCAGGCGTCGTGGCGCCTGGAAGCCCCCTGCCTGGGCCTGCGCAAGCATGTGTTCCACGCGTTCCGGCCGGGCAGCTGCCTGGCCCGCCAGTAGCTGCCGCAGCCCTTCTCCTGAGGGTTGTGACAGCCCCATCGCTGCCCGTTGGCTGGCGTTGAAGGCGCCAACCATTGTCTCGAACAGCTCGCCAGGCTCACCCTGGACTGCATGGTACTGGTCGAGCAACTGAAACCGGCCATCGAAGTGAAGCAGGTAGAAAACGCTTTGGCCTTGTTCGCTTTCGGCCAGCACGGGGCCGCCAATGCCGCCATCCTGGTAGTGCCAACGGACCCCCGTCGCTGCCCCTGGCAGGTCATCGAGCAAACCGATGGCCACGCGCCCAAGGTCGGCAGGCTGCGGTATGTCAAAGTGCAGCGCCTCCAGTACTCTGACGCGGCGGATACGCTGGACGCTGGCCCGGGCCAGCTCACCCAGGCGCATTGGCACGCGCTGATCGACAGCCAGACGCCGGAGGTCGCTGGCGTCGGCGGCGTCCACCAGCGCCTGTGCGGCCCTGTGGTGAAGGCCGGGGAATACCCTGCGCAGCATTGCGACAGCTTGGGTATCGCTGGGTTGGACGCTATCGTAAAAGTCTTGCAGCAATCGTAAACGTTGCGCTTGCACCTGCTCGGCCAGTTCAGCCGCGGACACGCCAGCGGCATTGCGCAGCATCTGGGCATGCTGCAGCAAGGTACGATCGCTGCTGGGCACGCCGGTACGAAGTTGCTGGGTCAGCCTTGAAATACGCCTGTGCAGATGCACGCGCTGGACCGTGTCGGTCAACCAGGGGTCGGGCAACTCGCACGCCATGTGCAACGCCCGCAGGTTGTCGTCTCCCAGGCCATGAATGCTGAGCACCGTGTCGATATCCGCGTCATCCAGCTCGCCGAACGTTCCGCCAAGGCGGCGGAACAGCATCGGGGCATCGGGCCACCACTCAGGCGGGTCGCTTGCCAGCCGCCAGGCCCCACCTCCATTGCCAAGCAGCCGTGGGCCGAAACCGTCGCGAGGCATGATCTGCCAACTACCATCGGTCACCCGCTGACGCACTGGGTAGTGATGCCCCTGCATCTCGATCCAGGCCTGGCCACCCTGTTGACGAACCCCTTGCACATCCGCCGGCACCTGCGGGGCAGTGCCTCGAAACGCTGTAAGGTCCTGGTTCCACAATTTCGCGTCGCCCTGCTCCATGGGCGCCGATACCAGGCTGTCCACCACTGCCGAGCGAGACCAGGCGCGACGCGCCAGCGATACTCCCGCAGCCGTCGCCCCAGCCAGCGCAAGGTCCACGGCGACATTACTCAGGTGATCCAGCGCAGCGGCGGTATCACCGTCATGCCACTCCTCGATGCCATGGAACAGTTCGCTTAGCAGTTCCCACGCCATTATCGCGAGCAAGACCGCGCCGATTTCGGGAATGAACAGGCCTGCCACACCGATCAAGGTCCAGCCTTGCGCAACCAGTTGGCGCTCGTGCTCGCGCTGGACGGCACGGTCGATCTGCGCAACCGGCGGCAGAATCACTGCCGCATCGTCCTTGATCTGGCGGATACGCATCGACGCCAGCTGGTCAAACAAGGGCTCTGGGTACGCGCGCATGTGCTCATCAAGGTCGCGGGTAGCCCATATCGGCACACCGCGGTACAGCTCGGTCACTGTGGGGAAAAAACGCTGTCTGTCGCGGCGGCGCACGAAGCGGCTGAAGAATGTCAGATAGCGGGCACTGCGCAGGCGCGCATCTAGCAATTTTCTGCTGAACTGCTGAAGGTCGGAATAGGCACTCCACGGCCCATGGGGGTCGCCCGGTATGTAGACCAGTACCCGCTGGCTGGTAGTGCGCAACAAGCCTTCGTCGAGCACATCGAAGACGATGATCTGCTGCAGGTCGCAGCCAAGCACTCGTAGCTGCTTGGCCACCACCCTGGCCCCGTTCAATTTCGGCAGCGTGCCACGGGTGTAGAGCCCGACCAGCATCGTCAGCTCGGCCGCGTTGAGCACGCCTTCTGCCCGGGCCTTGCACGCATCGACCAGCAGTGTGGAACGCTTCAGCTGCCCCAGCAGTGAGCTGGCAGTCGCGCCAGGGTTTCCCAGGTCGGGCGTCG
Source organism: Pseudomonas sp. NPDC012596 (assembly GCF_042902325.1). NCBI lineage: Bacteria > Pseudomonadati > Pseudomonadota > Gammaproteobacteria > Pseudomonadales > Pseudomonadaceae > Pseudomonas > Pseudomonas sp. NPDC012596. The sequence continues at coordinate 176,000 of NZ_JBIBEB010000010.1, forward strand.
GCGCCAGAGTTGCATCAAGGTGAGCCTGATAACGCGCTCCAATGTCCAACGTTCGGCAGAGGGTGGCGAACTCGATGGCCGTTGGCCGTTTCAGGTGCGCGCCGCTCTCGGTGACCAATGCGTTGCCTGGCAGCTGCTTGTGCGCCTCCTCGTCGACAAAATTGTTCATCGCCGCTTCAAGCAGGGGTATCTGCACATATTCAGGCACCATGGCGGGCACCCGGCTAGTAAACAGCTGTTCCCCGGACGGCACCAGATAGCCTTGCCGGAAATACATCGTGGAAACATCAAGCCCGGGACCGAAGCGTTCGTCCAGGGCCCGTTGCAAGGTAGTGCGTGCGAACTCGCTGATACCCCGAATACGTGATATCCGGCTATTGAGTTGCTGTCGGCAGGCCAGGCTGGTCTTCAGGGCGGCGCGCCACTCATCCAGATGATGCTTGCCAAGGCCCGCCACCCACTTGGGTAAGCGCCTCGCCAACAGGTCATCCTGAAAGGCCTGCTCCAGGGTCAGTGTCTCGGTACCCTGCATCTCAGGGTCATGGGCCATGGCTTGCCTCCAATAGGGCTGAAAACGCGAAGCCTATGGCACGCTCCTGATGACCCAGGACTAGATAGCTACCACCCACGTTTACCGGCTCAGCGATCCTCGACGGCAAACATCAGCTCTATTTACCACCTTGGCCGCGGCCACTTCCTGCCTTCTGAGTACCCCTGAGAAAAGGAGTACCGACGATGCCGTCCATAGACCTGGAAAACCCTTATCAACAGCTGATAGAACGCCAGCTTCCGACCTGGGGTCATCACGCCTCACCCGAGCAATGGCAGACCTTGCACGAAACCCTGTTGCCCGCCCAAGGCCTGCCCGCCGATCAGGCCGACTGGTTCGCCAATGCTATTCCCGATTTACGCGAGGCAGTACAAGCCAGCCAGGCGCGCCTGGCACATTCCCAAAGCGCACTCGCCCGCGCACTGAAGGGCTTGAAGAACATTGTCGAATTTGCAGAACCGCTGCTTGCGCAAGCATTGGCGACCGACCATCAATTGTCAGTCCCCTTACGCACCAGCGAACTGATCCACATCCGGCGCCTGTTCACCTGGCAAACATACGTCAATCAACACGAACGCCGAAGCCTGCTCGAGGCCGCCTTGCACAACTTCGAAGATGAGGTTGAATTCAGCCGAGAAAGCTCACTGGCGCTCAAAGGTGACACGCACGTTGAAAAGATCACCGTCATTGGCAAGACCACACTGGGCGACAGCGAGACACTGGTCGACATAGCCCTGGACTCCGAGGCCTACACGATCAAGCCATTGAGCCTGTCTCCAGCAGATTTTGCGCGGACCTGCCGGTCCCTGGACCTAGGCCAGCGCTACCAGGCACACCTGGCGTCCGTATTCGCCCCCCCGCAAGTCGCTTCGCTGGCCGTCAGGGTTCACCAGGATCGTCTAGGCGTGGCAGCAAACCTCGCCTTTCTTCGCCATCAGATAAGCGGCGATGCGCTGGACAACGTGCAGGCGTTTATTGACGAAAGCTCGACGCTGACCTGTAGCCAGCTGAGCCTGTTCGGTATTGGCCTGCATGAGGTGCTGATAATCGACCTCGGCGCAGCGGGGCTGTTGCTCTATTTACCCGGCCACGAGATTTCGCTGCGCCAGTTCGCGAACCTGCCCGCGCTGCAGGACCAATTGCACGACGATCTGCAACAGGCGGATTTCCAGCAGCGGTTCCTCGCCTACGTACCACGCGATCAGCAGCAGGCTTTCCTCAACCGCTTGGGGCAAAACCTTGATGCTGAAGGCGGCGCATCCCTGTACCTGGTGCCAGTCGCCATCGACGGTGAGTTGTTCAGCTTCCTCCATCAGGATCATGTCGCGCGGCTGCAACATGAGGCTCGTCAGCTCGCGGTACCGACCGCCGATGCCGACGAACAAGCGCTCAAGCGGCGCCAGGCACAATGGGAAAGCCTGGGCCTGAATGCACTGATGCTAGCCGGTCTGTTCGTCCCCGGCGTCGGCACATTGATGACGGCAGTGATGGTGTGTCAGCTGTTAGATGAGGTGTATGACGGTTACCAGGCATGGAGCATCGGTGATCGTCAGTTGGCGCTGCGGCATCTGGAAGCGGTCGGGTTGAACCTGGCACTGATCGGCGGGCTGCATGTGGCCGGCAAAGCCGTGCCAAAACTGTTCAACAGCGCTTTGATGGAAAGCCTCGAGCCGGTACGCACCGCCGAAGGTACACAGCGCCTGTGGCGCCCTGATCTTGCCACCTACATTAGTGATACTGCGCTACCAGAGCATTTGCCGGCCAATGCAGCCGGTCAGTTTCAACACCAGGGGCGCAGCTTCATTCGCCTCGATGGCCACCTCTACGAACAGCGACTGGATGCTGCCTTGGACCGCTGGCGAATCGTCCACCCCAGCGACCCGAAGGCCTATGAGCCGCTGCTGGAACATAACGGCGAAGGCGCCTGGCGCGCCGAACACGAACAACCCCACGCCTGGTCCGGCCCACGCCTGGTGCGAAGACTGAGCCCGGCCTATCAGGAACTGGCCGATGCCGACCTGGTCAAGGCGCTGCAGGTCAGCGGCACGAGCGAGGAACAAGTGTTACAGAGCCACCTTGGCAATGAACCAATCCCCGAGCCGCTGGCCTTTACTCTTGCATGCTTGCGCGCGAAGGGCCCGATATCAGCAGCGCTTGAACAACGCGCCAGCCAACTGGCCAGTGACCTGCCGCTAACCCGCGCCGCCCTGGGGTTATGGTTGCCGCGTCTGGCCAGTCATGACAGCGAGCGACTGTTACTGGCCTGCCTGGAGCACGTGCCCGGTTGGTCGCCCGATCTGCGCCTGGAAATTCGCGCGGGCGGCCCACAAGGTGTGGTACTGCATAGCATCGGCGACGTGGGTGCAACCGAGCGAGCGGTGGTGGTCAAATCGCTCGATGGCTACGAAGCCTATCTAGGTGAGCGCCCTGCTCCAGGGGTAGTTGACCAGGACCTGTGTCGTGCGGTCGAGGCGGCACTCCCCGGCACACAGCGTCTGGCCATGGACCTTGCCGTCGATGAAGGCGAAGCGTTGCGGGAGCGTATCTTGACCATGATCGCCAATGAGCGCACTGCACTGACACGACGCCTTTGGGGTTATCAACCAATTCGTTGGGGCGAAGGAGTGTTGCGCGGGGGCGAACCCCCTAGGGCGTACTCGCGACAATTTTTGCGCCCGCCGACAGTGGCACGCTATCGGCGCTTATATCCCAGTGCGTCCGAGCAGGAAATTCAGGCAGCCATTCAGAACTGGCGAAGCCAGGGCCTGTCACCGACAGTCGAAATCGACCGGTTACAAGACCGACTACAGCAACTGCGCAGTGACCTTGCCGAGTGGGCGCAGCCGGTACCCAACCGACGAAGGGCCATCCAACGCATAGAAAACGCCTGGCGTCGAACCTTGGATCAGGGAAATGCCTTCTATTCGCTTGACCTTTCGGCCCTGGATCTGAATGACGAGGACCTTGCCGCACTGGCACTGCCCAATGATTTCACGCATATCGGCGAACTGAACCTCTCCGGTAACCTGGCTGTGACTACATTGCCAGCAGAACTGTACGAACGTTTCCCCGCGCTGGAGCGGCTGAAGCTCTCCCGTTGTGGCGTCAACCAGATTCCCCGGGTGGGCAGGCCGCAGACCCTGATATGGCTGGACCTGGAGCGCAACCCATTGGTATGGGACGCGGTTACACAGGCAAGGTTCGACCGCCTCGTCAATCTACGTGTGCTCGACCTTTCGCATTGCCCGTTGAGTAGAGTTCCGGACTTCACCGCGCTACCCCGCCTGCACACCGTTTACCTTACTCACTGCGGGCTGGACGAACTGCCCAATGGCCTGCAAGGATCGGTTGATCCCATTCTGCTGGATTTCTCTCACAATCCACTGACAGTATTACCGGAAGTAGCAGCCATCCCACAGCATGTGGCTCGAACGTTACGCCTGGAGGGGGGCGCCTTGAGTCCACAGGTGTGGGGGCAAATCGATGCCTACTACCAGGCCACCGGCCTGGATTTGCTGGTTCCAGACGTTGACTACGAGGAGCTGCTCGGCGGCGCCACTACCGACCAGATCAACGTTTGGGAGCGCCTGCCACTGCAGTATCGCCGTGACCTGCGAGCCCTGGTAGAAAGCGATGAGTACCTCGATGCCCTGCCTGGCTCGCATACCGAAACTTGGCGCAGGCTCACGCGTATGGACGATGATCAGTATTACCGCAGGCGCATGCTGGCGATGCCTGCACAACGGCTTCTTGATCCGGAAATTGAACACCGCTGACTTACTCAATTTTTATTGATCTCTGAACACGGCCTCTTCGGAGGCCGCTGTCCTATAGACCTTCTGAGTTCCAAATGAAGCTCAGATGCCTCAACATCCGTCATTCACGGCGTGTTTAACTTCTTCCGCCCGCGCCTGCCCTATACTTGACCAATGAGTTCAGCCTTTCCGACAGTTTTGACGGCTAGGGGCGTTCCTACATGGAGGTTAAATGCTCGACAGAACGGCACAAGAATGGGAGCGCTTGCGAGAGCTCCCGGCATTACTCAAAGAACTGCCTGTTCTTGCTGAAGCAATAGGGTTCCATTTCTACAGTTTCAGCTACACAAGCCCTGCTCACGTGGTCAGCTCATCAAACCTCTTACCCGGCGGACAGGCAATTGTCCAAGCTGCGCTGGATCTGCGACCCGCCTACCTTCAACGCTCAGACATCCCATTGTTATGGGAGTCTAAAACCTTTGCCAAGGCTCCCTCCATCTGGTCAGCGGCTCAGGCACTGGGCCTGTGTCACGGGTGGGTGCAACCCCTGCATCAAGGGGCCATCCGAAGCTGCTTGGCCCTGCTTCGGCCACACGTCAGCATGTCCCTCACAGAGTGCTACCAAAAAGCTGCAGGCGTCATGTGGTTGACGGAACGCCTGCACCTTGCCGCTCGGCGCGATGCGGATGTCAATGGCGCTCACACGCCTTGTGCACCTTCACGAAGCACTGGACCCAGCCGCAGATAGCAGCTCCAGTGCATCACAGGTCCGCCACTACAAGACTACAGTTCGCATCGCCCCTCCTTACCTGGCAGGTATGCCCGCCTGTCCGACCTGAGCCACCCTGGACGGCTGTTGCAGCAACCCTCGCGGTAACCGGAACCCTTTGAACGGTTGTTGAGTAATGGGGTTGAAGGCCTTTTCGGCATTCAGCCGATAGCGCATCACGCCGTCACCGGTCCGGAAGCTCAAGTCCACGCTGGTTGCCGTACGCCCATTGAGCGAACCGCGGCTGAGCAGGCGGAACATCGACCATGGGCCCCGGTATTCCAGGCTGCTGCTATTGCCGTTCTGCCTCAGCAGGGTCAGGTTGCTACGCACGTGCTGGCCCAGCGTATTGGGCCAGACGATGCCGGTGATCTGGCTTGGGCCATGGGTGTAGGGAATCAGCTGGCCATCCAGATCCAATAAACTGGTGCGTTGATTTGCACTCAGCCCCAACGGCTCGATGCTGAACTGCACGCTGAGGTTGCCGCGCTGGTCGAAAAACGTTTCGCGGATGCGGTCTGCCAGTTCCAACTGCTTGATCACGTCATTACGAATCAAGGAATGCCCCTGAAGACCAGACTGCAAGGCTTCGAGGTTATCCTTGAGGAAGACTTTCAGGTACTGATCGTGGAATTGCTGCAGTCGCCCTTTCGGCCCAAAGAATGCTTCGAAGTCTTCCAGCGATGCATCGGGTGCCTTCACGACGAAGGGGTAGCGCCCGGCCAGGCGTTGCTGGAAGAAGCTATACACATCAGCATCCCAGCGTCGCTCCAGCTCGCGCAGTGCCTCGACATTCAGCACTTGCGCCGTTTGGTCCGCCACCTTTCTGACCTGATGATTGATCGGCTCGGGCAAGCCAGTGGCAACGCGCTGCAAGGTGCCAATGGGGTCGTGCCCCGTCATTGAAAAACGCTGATGCACGACGTGCAGCGCGGCCTTGCCTCGGTCCGGGCTGTCCTGCACCGCTTTGGCGTAGTCATGCAGTGCAGCTATGGCGCTAAGCGTCTCATCGTAGTAGCTGGGTTTCTCACCTGCGGCGTGCAGCATGGCACTCAGGCCTGCAAACGCCCGCTGAATGGCCAACGCCTGTTGTTGCTCGGGCTTGCTGGTTGCCGAAACAAGCAACGCGGCTTCACCCGCCGCATCTATGCTCGCCGGTGATAAGAGCGCACTGTTTTCGCGAACTGCCTCCAACAATCGGTGCAAAGGCGCCGCAGGGCCGGTCAACTGTTCAAGGACCTTGACGCCATGGTCCAGGTCTCGGAAGTCCACCACGGAGAATGCATTCAAGGCACGCCGCCAGCTGTCTATGTAGTCGGCGCTGTAGAGGTTGCGAAGGCGTTCGGTCAGCGCCGCCTGGTCGGCATCGGAGTAATCGAGTTGGGCGCGCTCGCCGAGTGCCCACTGGTCGATCATCGCCATTTCCGCGAACCGTTGGCTGCGCGGTTCAAAGTACTCCTTGAAGCCTTTTGCCGTGAGCATCGGGGCCAACAAAATACCGTTATCTCCCTGGCTTGAGCCGGAAGAAGGCTGGTAGACAACATCGAACGCGGGGCCGACTTGGTGGCGCAAGTCCAGACCGGGATGCAACTGCTCCTGGGCCTGTTGCTTGAGGCCCGCATACACCCGCTGTGGCAGCGGTACCTTACGCAACATCTGCTGTACGTCGCTGATACGTTGTCGGTACTGCGGCAGATCGGCATCGGCATACGCCAAGGCATATTTCAGGTGTTGCATGAGATCACGTTGCAGCTGCCCTTGGCCGGGGAATGCCTGTTGCCAGCGCCGCGCCATCCAGTCCTCGACCCATTCCGGCCGTCGGTTCTGGCGATCCTCGAGCATCCGGTAAACCCGGAGCGCGGCCATTTGTTGCTCGCTGCCGGCAGGTGCCGCACTCATCGCATCGATCACACCGCTGGCCAAGGCGGGCAAGAAGCGCTTGGATAGCAAACTCAGGTACGCCTCATCCACCCGAGGGCCAATGGCTCGCCCTTGATAAAGCCCCAAATCGGCGACACCCGGCCAGGCTGCGCGGTAGTCGCCAAACACTGCTACCGCAGCGCGGATCTGGTCCAGTGGCGCCAGCAAATTTCGCCCAGTCGGGTCCAGTCGCTGGTCCACTTCGTGATGGCTGTATTCCCGGCTCTTGGCAAGCACACTGGCCGCTTTGGTGTTATTGATGTCGAAGTAACGATGCCAGCTGGCAACGGCCACGCAAAAGGCCAGAGCACCTAAAGAAGACCCTACCCAAAGCAAATGCCGCTTGCTGCGGGCGACGCTGACATTGTCGCCGGCCAGGCCAGCCTCTTTGTAGATGACCTGCCCAAAGGCTTGTTGAACGAAGTAGACCGTCGCCTTGCCCTGGGCCTTGCCTTCAACCAGGGGAAGTTGGGTTTTGTAGGGCTGTGCCGCCTCACGGACAAAGGCATTGCGCATGTCGCCTTGCTGCAGCACAGACGACCAATAGACCCCACGCACCAACGCCGGCGTGGTGAAACGATCACTTGCCAGCGTTTCACGCAAGAAACTCAGCAAGATCGGGCGTAATCCGAGCAGCTGTGCATGCAGTGAGTAGAGACGTGAACGTGGCTCAGGGCTGCTCTGCATGTGCAGTTGATCGATCACCTGCTCGAATAGCTGGCTCAGCAACCTGTCGTAGTGTTCACCATACTCGCTTAGCCATGCGTCGAAGGTGTCGACTGCATCCAGCTTGAACGTGAATCCCAACAGGCGCTCGCGACTGGCGGCTGAAAGCTTGCCATAGAATTGGTCGAAGCCATCCAGAAGATCGAATTTACTTAGCACTACATACAGCGGCAGGCGTGAACCAAGCTGGGTGCTCACCTCGTAAAGACGTGTGCGCAGTACGTGGGCGAGTGCTGTGCGTTGCTCGACGGTACCGTGCAGCAGCGCGGGCAGGTCGACAACCAGCAACAGACCATTGAGCGCTCGCTGACTTCGATTGTGCTGCAACCAACTCAAAAGGTGTTGCCACAACTTGGCTTGGGTACCGGGTGCTACGGAGGGTCCGCTGTCAATTGAGGCACTGGTCGGCGGGCCTGCCGGGGCGTCTTGGCTGATAAAGGCACCTGGCGGGTCGATGATCACCGCTTCATTGCTGATCCACCACCCCACTGGGTAGGCAAGCGCTTGCGCCTGTCGGCCTCGTGCCTGGGCCTTGTCGATACGGGTCAGGGAAAAATTTTGCTCGGTGCAGTTGATAAAGCTGCTCTTGCCGGCTTGCTCATTGCCCAGCACCAGGTACCACGGCAGTCGGTACAAAGCCCGACGGCCACCGGCATTATCCAGGAAGCGCGCGAGCCCTTGGCTCAATGCCTGCTCTTGCGCATGGACGAACGGCAGCGCCGGATCCAGCTCGGCGGCCACCGCGTGCTGACGCTGCGCTTGCAAGCGGCGAAAGCGCGTGCGCAAAACCACCAGCCAGCACAACAACGGCACCAGCACGAGCACCAGGGTCGCCACACTGCGATGCGCCACGCTGGCCAGCGGCCGCTGCTCGCGCCACGCCCATTGAGGGCCGAGCCACCAGATGGCGACCAGCATCAACACAGCGCCCAACGCGAGCAGCAGCGGCATCGCGAGCCCGATACGGGCCATCAGCGGCCAGCCCCAACGTTTAAGGTACTTCCAGAGTTGATTCATCGAGGCTACTGCTCCTTGTTTCGATCGGCCAGCGCGTGGGCCGACGCGTAATGCTGAAGCCGTTGAAATACCTCAGGCTCCCAGTCGCTGGCGGTGGTTTGCTGCATGGTGCGGGCAACGCCTGCGCACAGGTCCTGGGCCAACCAGGAAACGCCCCGTGCGGCCAGCAGGTCAGCGGCGATGACCGTGGTGTGGCAGCGCTCGCGGGGGGCTCGGAAATCCGCCTGCATCCCCTGCAACTTGAGCAACACCGGTTCTACACCGCCGGTTTCCAACTGACTGACCAGCTCTTCGCGTAGGCTGGCGAACTCTCGGGAGGCACCGCCTTGCCCGGATTGCCCGTCCGCCCCTTTGAGCCAGGCCAGGCATTGATCGTCGACAAACACCCTGCCGTCGCTGAAGCACAGCTGCTGCAGCGCCGGCATGCGCTGCACGAACCGCGCGGTCGCGGCGCGAATGGCCTCTGCTACTTCGCCCATGGCCAGCCGGGTGGCAGCAGTTGCCGCCAGGAAGCTGCCGCGTATCCAGTAGGGGGAAGCGGTCACGCTCTTTTCAATCCGTAGGAGCAATGCCGCGTCAATCCCGGTGCCTGCAATGGCCTCTTCATAATCACCGGCAATATCCTGTGGCACCGCCATCAGCTCCGTGCGGTTGCCTTGCCTGGTTTGCGGTGCTGCCTGGATATGCGCCCACAAGCCAAACCGACGTAGCTGGTAGCCCGTCGGGTCGTAAGGGTCCTGCTGATTGATCAGTTCGGCCATGGTAAGCACGGCCCGGCGTGATTCACGCTCGTTGCCCAGCGATATGCGGGGCATTGGCGTGGCGATGACCTCGGCCAGTGGCGCAGATTTGGTCCCTTTTGCATTGCCCTTGGCCGTAGCCGGCTCACCCACACCGTTGGCAAGCTCTATGTGCTTGCCAAGCACGCGCTTGAGTTCGCCCAGGACTGCTTCATCCAACTGCGCTGCAGCTCGCTGGCGTTGCAACTGTTGCAACGCGTCCTGTGCCGCCGCCGCGTGAGCAGGGCTGTACGTGAAGCGGTCCAGCCGCGGTAGCGCTTCGATCAACCGATTGAGCATCAGGGCAACCAGCTTGCGCTTGCCGAGGAAGCCTTTAGGGCCGGGTTTTGGGTATGAGTTTTCCCAATACCCTTCGATCAAGCCAGCCTGCAGCGCCAAGGCAAAACCCCAGTGCGCCCAGGATCGGCTGCGCAGCCAGGCAACACTCAGATGCGCGGCGATACGCAAATGCTTGCACTGCTGGCCCAGATACTGCCGGGACGCTTCCTCGATGTAGACCCAGTCGATTGAGGATTCCTGTAGCCCGCCCAGCTTGACCATTTCCTGGTCGATGGCTTGATAGGTTTCGTCCTCAACATCGAACAGCCCGGCGGGTGTCTGCGCGTCTATGGGTGCGAGCATCCGGGCAATTTCCTGCGCATTGACCTCTGCTACCAGCGACATGTTTTACGCGCCTCGTCAATGAGCGGATCCAGGCCTTGAGCATCGAACACCAGCCCCTCGACGGATGCGTGGTCGCTCTTCACCTGAATACGGTGAGCCCCTATCAACTGCTTGATCTGCTCGATGCCCGGCAAGCCTCTGCCCGCATCGAGCACCTGACCGTTCTCCGTCACCTGCCAGGGTGTAGGCGCGGTTGCGCCACGCTCCCCTTGCAATTGGATCAGCACCCGTCCGGCATCGATCGGCTGCGGCGTTACCAGTTGCAACCTGGAGATGTTCTGCACACAGCTGATCACCAGATAAGGGTGAGGTGCGACTGAAGCGATTGCAGGCGCGGAGATCATCAGCCCGGCATCGCCGGACCTGAGGCGAAACGTCAGGTCATCTGCCGCACGCCCGGCTTCGTGGGCCATCACGCCACGCAACGTGGGCGAGTCTTGCTCCGGTGCCGACCACTGCGTTGGCACAAGATGCGCGGGCGTCCCAGCGAAACTATCGAAACATGCCAAGCGCTCAAGGTTGGACACGATCTGCCGGCAATCCTGATCTGAATACGCGGATACCGATATACCAGCGAGCATCAGAAAAAGACTTATGCCGTAAGCATTTTTACCCATCATCGCAAGTAAAATCCCTCTCAATAGTACATATGCCCTAGTTCAGCCAGCAGACTTAATAACTCCCTACCAGACATCAAACACCCATAAACCGGCGAGAGCCTAGCCGATTAAAAGTACAGGCCACAAACAAATATTTTCTTACATTTTCACACTCGACTAAATAACAACACCGAAGGCATGGTCTTTTTAGGCGAGCGATAACAAGTCCTACACCCAGTTTATGTTTGCACACGGAAGCAGGGAAATTTCCTACAAACTAATTCAAAAACAAGAAACAACCAACAGGAACAATACCTAGGAACCAAGGAGACATTCTGCGATGGCTAAATCAACGGGATCGGTTGCACCCAAAGAACGCATAAACATCAAGTACGTCCCCGCCACCGGCGATGAACAAGCGGAAGTAGAGCTGCCGCATAAAGTGTTGGTGCTTGGTGATTTCGGGCTGGATGACACCCGCGCCTTGGAAGACCGCTCGGTCATGCGTATCGATAAACACACCTTCAACAATGTGTTGAACGATGCTGATGTAAACCTTGTTATGTCCGTACCCTCCGTACTCAGCGCAGCCCCCGATGCAGAGCTGGCGGTCAGCCTGCAGTTCAAGGCCATCAACGATTTCGGGCCCGACAGCATCGCCCGCCAGGTACCGGAGCTGAACAAGCTGCTGGAGCTTCGCGAAGCATTGGTCGCCCTGAAAGGCCCCCTGGGCAACGTGCCCACGTTCCGTAAGCAATTGCAGCACCTGCTGAATAGCGAGCAAGCGCGCAAACAACTGGCCCAGGAACTGGACCTGGTGCTTGAAGCGCCAAAAGAAGACTAAGACAACGGAGCGTCCCCATGCCGAAGCAGAACAACACTACCGTCGCGATTGAAACGACAACCGAAACGCTGAGCAATACCACCCTGCTCGACCAGATCATGGCAGAAACCAAATTGGTTCCCACCCAGGAGGGTTACCAAGTCGCTCGCCAAGGCGTATCGGCTTTTATTGCCGAAATCCTTAAAAGTCATGACCCAGATCAATTAATCAACAAACATCGCGTTGACCAGATGATTGCGGAGCTGGATCGAGTACTCAGCAAGCAGATGGATGCCATCCTGCATCAACCTGAATTCCAGCAACTTGAATCCGCGTGGCGAAGCCTCAAACTGCTGGTCGACCGTACGGACTTCCGCGAGAACATCAAGCTTGAAGTTCTGCATGTCAGCAAGGAAGACGTGCTTGATGATTTCGAGAACGCGGCCGACATCACGTGCAGCGGAATGTACAAACACGTTTACACCGCAGGTTACGGCCAATTTGGTGGCGAGCCGGTTGCGGCCATGGTCGGCAATTACAGCTTCGGCCCCTCTTCCCCCGATATCAAACTATTGAACTACATGGCCTCCGTCGGTGCCATGTCACATGCTCCATTCCTCGCCGCACCCTCCCCTGACTTCTTCAACCTCAGCAGCTTTGAAGAGCTGCCCAACCTGAAGGAGATCAAGGACATTTTCGCGGGACCACGGCACGCCAAGTGGCGTGCGTTCCGTGAAAGTGAAGATTCGCGCCACGCTGCGCTCACCGGGCCGCGCTTCATGCTCCGCTCTGCCTATCATCCGCAAGAAAATCCCGTGCAGAGCTATCACTACGCCGAGGACGTTGCCGGACGGCACGACAACTACCTGTGGGGCAACTCCGCGTTCCTTCTGGCCAGTTGCATCAACGACAGCTTCGCCCGCTACCGCTGGTGCCCAAACATCATTGGCCCACAGTCGGGTGGCGCAGTCGAGGACCTGCCGGTGCACCTTTACGAATCGTTGGGCCAGCTGCAGGCCAAAATTCCTACTGAAGTATTGATCTCCGACCGCAAGGAGTTCGAGCTGGCAGAAGAGGGTTTCATTGCCCTGACCATGCGCAAGGACAGCGACAACGCCGCGTTCTTCTCAGCCAACTCGGTGCAGAAGCCGAAAAATTTCCCCAAAACACCCGAAGGCCTGCAAGCACAGACCAACTACAAGCTCGGCACCCAACTGCCCTACCTGTTCATCGTCAACCGCCTGGCCCACTACATCAAGGTGTTGCAGCGCGAGCAGATCGGGAGCTGGAAGGAGCGACGGGACCTTGAGTCCGAACTCAACAAATGGATCAAGCAATACGTCGCCGACCAGGAGAACCCGTCTGCCGATGTACGTAGCCGTCGCCCGTTGCGTGCTGCAAAGGTCGAAGTTTCTGACGTCGCCGGTGATCCGGGCTGGTACCAGGTGTCCCTCGCGGTACGCCCGCACTTCAAGTACATGGGAGCGAATTTCGAAATCTCCCTGGTTGGTCGGCTTGATACCCAATGAGTGGCTTTTTCGATGACTTGGTGACGAATCAGTTCGCAAGCCGGGTGCCGTCCAGGCAAGAGAACGCTACGCAGAAGTTCGCCGCCATCAAGCGCCACCTCGAAACGCTGCTCAACGCTCGCCAGGGTTGCTCACAAAGCAGCCCTGAGCTGGGCCTGCGTGACTTCAACGGGCACGACGTCAGCAGCGGCGACCTCCTGAAGCAAGTGGGCGCAGACATCCGCCGCACCCTTCAGCGCTTTGAGCCGCGTGTGCACGTGCGAATGCTCAAAGCCATGCCCGATTGCCATGCCCCGCTGGAACTGCATTTCAGGCTGGACTGCCTCGTGCAGGTCAACAACCACACGGAGCAGCTGCAACTGGAGCTCCTGGTCAACGGCCACAACCGCCACACCCGCGTGAGGTGACCCATGTCACTCAAGGATCGATTCAGCGAAGAGTTGCGTTATCTCCATGAACTGGGGAACGACTTCGCCCACGACAACCCACAACTTGCCCGGCTGCTCGGCAAGGGTGGTAGCGACCCGGATGTCCAACGCCTGATGGAAGCCTTTGCCTTCCTGACGGCCAAGCTGCGGTTGAAACTGGAGGACGACCTGCCGGAGCTGACGCACCCGATGCTGCAGCTGCTGTGGCCCAATTACCTGCGGCCTCTGCCGAGCGCCACGATCATCCAGTTCACCCCGCGCAAGCAAGCGCTCAGCCAGTCGCAGCGTATTCCCAAGGGCTCGCGGTTGTTCTCCAAGCCCGTGGATGGGGTGCCCTGCGAGTTTCGGACCTGCACGGCGGTGGACATTCATCCGTTCGAGATCGACGCGGTAGGTGCAACCCAAACACTCGACAGCTCGGTGATTCGGCTCGACTTGCGAACCTTGGTCGAGCGGCCATTGAACACGCTGGGCTGCGCCAGCCTCGATTTTCATTTGAGCGGTGATACCCAGACAGCCCGCACGCTGTACCTGTGGATCGCTCAATATCTCAAGCATGTTGCAGTGACAGTCAATGGCGAGATCCGCCGGCTGCCGGCCGGCAACATCGTCTTCCCCGGCTTCAATCCAGACGAAGCGCTGCTGCCTTACCCACAGAACGTCTTCGACGGCTACCGGATTCTGCAGGAGTACTTCATATTTCCCGAGCGTTTCCACTTCTTCAGCGTAGCCGGGCTGGAGAAAGTCTGGCCCGATCAGGCGACTCAGCAGGTCAGCCTCGAGTTTCACTTCACCCGACAGTTACCTGATTCGCTGCGTGTTGGCAGAGCAGACTTCAGCCTGTTCTGCACCCCTGCGGTAAACCTGTTCAGTCACAGCGCCGAGCCTATCGACCTGTCCAACCGGACCGCCCAGGCTGAGCTCACGCCCCGGGGTGAGGAGCGGCACGCCTATGAAATTTTCAGTGTCGATCAGGTGATCAGCACCCGCACGACATCAGACGGCAGTACCGGCGAACACCTGCGAACCTTTCGCGCCTTCGAGTCGTTCGCCCATGAGATCGAACATGTGCAAGGGCGCACAGCGCTGTATTACCGCTACACGCTGGAAGAATCCCTGCGCGACGATAGCGTCACCCACCGCATCGCATTTGTCCGCGCAGACGCCAACGCCTACATCGGTGAGCTGGAAACGGCCTCCATCGACCTGACCTGCACCAACCGCGACCTGCCGCTGGCGTTAACTGTCGATGACATCAATGTGATTTCCGAGGTCACGCCGCCCCTGGCCACCTACACCAACCTCTGTGCTCCAACCCGCCCCTACCGGCCGGTACTGGACGGCCAGTTGCAGTGGGCCCTGATCTCCAACATGTCGCTCAACTACCTGTCGCTGCTCTCGGCCGAGCCGCTGAAAGCGGTCATCAATGCCTATGACTTCGCCGCCTTGCATGACATCCAGCAAACCCGCACCACCCGCAAGCGCCTTGACGGCATCCGGGATATTCAAACAGAGCCCCTGGATTGGCTTCTCAAGGGCCAGCCCATTCGTGGCCTGCGCACGCGGCTGAAGCTGGATCAAAGCGCATTCCTCTGCGAAGGCGACCTGTATCTGTTCGGTTGCGTGCTCGCACACTTCTTCGCCCTGTACGCCAGCATCAATTCCTTCCACCAACTGGAAGTGATCAACACCACCAACAACGAGCACTACACATGGCCCATCCAGACCGGCAAACAACCGCTGATCTAGCCGACAAGCTGCTCGCCGAGGCGCACCAGTACAACTTCTTCCAGTTGCTGGAGCGCCTGTATGGTTTACACGGGGATGACCTGGAACCACGCTGGCCCGACCCGGCCACACGGCTGCGCGTGCGGCTTGCGAGCGACCCGCGGCTGACCTTTCCGGTGTCCGACGTGTACAAGGCCGAACGCATGCCTGAAGCAGCGGACCGCTATCGCGTATGCACCACCTTCATGGGTTTGCACGGAACCGACTCGCCCCTGCCAACCTATTACCTGGAAGAAGTGTCGTACGAGCATGCCCACGGCATCGGTGTGCGGCCGGCCTTCTTCGACTTTTTCAATCACTACCTGCTGAGCCTGTTGCACCGCATCTGGCGCAAGTACCGCTATTACATCCGCTTCCAGCCGGGCGCGACCGATGGCTTCTCGCAGTACATCTTCGCCCTGCTCGGCTTGAATGACAAACAGCTGCGCGGCGACACCGCGCTGCCCTGGAGCCGGCTGCTCAGTTTCGCCGGAGTCATTGCCAGCCGCAGCCGTGCACCGGGCACCGTTGCCGGCATCATTGCCCACTGCTTCGACTTGCAGCAAGTGCAGATCCGCGAGTTCCAAACGCGCTCGGTCCCCACTGAGGCCAAGCAGCTGGTAAGCCTTGGCCGCAGCAACGGCGAGCTTGGCAGCTCCTTCGTGATCGGCAGCCGCACGCGAACCCGCAGCAGCAAGTTCACCATCGTTATCAGCGAGCTGGACCAGGAACAGTTGCGTGACTTGCTGCCCAGCGGCCTCAATTTCAATCGCTTGCGCGCACTGATCGATTTCCTGTTGCGGGACGGGCTGGCCTATGACCTGGAGCTGCGTCTGAAGCAGAACGCGCTGTCGCCCTTCTGCCTGCACCGTAGCCAAGGGGCCTACCTGGGCTGGACCAGCTTTGTCGATGACCGCCACGGCCAGATCAGCCCTGTCGTGCGGTTCCGGGGGCGCTCATGAGCACATTGACCTTGAGCATCACCAACCTTGATCAGTTGCAACACAACGTCACTGCCCGACATCAATTCGATTGCACAGGCGGCACCATCGGTAGCGCCGGGGCCAACTGGCTGATCAATGATCGTGAACAGACCGTTGCACCGGTCCATTGCGAGATTGGCTGGATCGAGGGCAGCTTCTGCGTTATCGACCGCTCTCAGCGTACCTACCTGAACGACAGCCACGACAGCTTGGGTTCGCTCGCCCCCAGGCGACTGCTGGACGGTGACCAACTGCGCATTGGCGCCTACCGACTCCAGGTTCAACTTTCGCAAGCCGATGCACGCTCTCTGGAGGACCTGTTCAGTCCTGAACAGCGAACCCTTGATCACTGGCTAGTGGAGGTTCCAGTCAACGCCCGGCTAACCACTTCAGGCACCACGCAGGTTGTCGCAGACATCTGCTCGGCCTTCGCGTCAGGCATCGGTAACGATCCTTTGGCGGCACTGGACAACGCAACAGGGCCAACGCAACCGAGCCCGCTGGAACAGCTGATTGCAGGAGAACGCCCATGACGCGTCATTCATTCGTGGCCGGTCTACTGACGGCGCTGATCGGACTCTCGGGCTGCACTGCTCTGAGCAAAATCGGCCAAGTGATCAAAGATCCCTCGGTGTCCGTCGGCCCGCCCAAGGAACACCCCACCTTAGTCGCGTTCAGCATCAATGCTAGCCCGACACTCAACGGCAACCCTCACAGCGTCGAAGTGCCAGTTGAGCAGCCTGGCGTTCTGGAACCCAGCCCCTATGCCGTCAGCTTAAGCGCTGGCGACCCTTATGCTTTGACCGAGAAAGTCGGGGCACTGCTCGATTATCTCCAGGAACAGTTCCCGGCAATGTCGCCTGTCGCGACGCCAGTGGACGAGGACGATGATCTGGCGCGTTCTCCCATGGAGGAAAGTACGCCCGGCCGCTACGAAGACCCGACCGTAGTGTTGACCATACCCCGTACCACCACCGTAGCCACCGAGCCTGTCGCTACGCCCATGGCCATCAAGATCCTGCAACTGCGCGACGACTCTCTTATACGCAACAGTGTTTACGACCTGCTGGACAAGGACCCTGCCAAGGCGCTGCGCAGCACCTACATCCGCGATGACGACTACCTGCTGCGACCCGGCCAGTTCAAGTTCATCCCCTTTGCGCCCATCGACCCTGAGACGCGCTTCGTTGCGGTGATCGCAGACTACCGCAACCAGGAAAACGCCACCTGGAGCCAGGTGCTGCGCATACCCCCTCGCGGCCACCAAATCATCCTGTCGGTGTTGCTCAACGACACGCAGGTTCTGCTCAAGGGGGAAGACTGATGGCGCCATTAGCCCTGCCCCTATCGCTTACTCACCCTGACATGGAGCGCTCATGAGTTCACGTAATCCCGTCTTGTGGCCTGAGGGCCTGTTCGTCAAACCGCAGCATTTTCAGCAGGCTGCGCGTGCCGCCGAAGCAGCGTTGCATCAACGCCTTGGCAGCCTGAACGCAGCCTTCTATGGCTTCAGCGAACTGCAGTTGAACGAGGAATACCTGAGCCTGGGCAAGATCGCCATCACCCGTGCACGGGGCGTCATGCCGGATGGCACGGTCTTCGATATCCCCGCAGACCTGCCGCCACCCCCACCCCTGGAAATCGAGGACGACGGCGCCAAAGACAGCGAGATTTTCCTGTGCCTGCCGCTGCGTACCGAAGGAGGCCGCGAGGTGAGCTGGCCCGAAAACGCCGCCAACTTCCGTTACCGCGCGCAAGCCGAGGAAATCAAGGACACCCACAGCGCCGACGGCGACCTGGTGCAGGTTGACCTGGCAGTGCCAAACCTGCAACTCAAACGCAAGGCTGACGATAGCAGCGCCTACACACGGCTAGCCATGGCACGCATATTGGAACGTCGCCCCGATGGCAGCCTGCAGCTGGATGAAGGCTTCTATCCCACCAGTGTCTCGGTGCGTGCCGTACCGGCGCTACAACGCTTTCTGGAGGAGATCACCAACACCCTACGCGAACGTGCGCGCAACCTTGCCGCGCGCATCGGTGCTTCAGGCCAGTCGGGTATCGCCGACATCCGCGATTTCAACTTGCTCCAGGCCATGAACCGCTGGTGGCCGTGCTTTCAGCATCTAGCCAGGCAAGGCCAGACGCACCCCGAGCAGCTTTATCTGTGCATGAGTCAAGCCTGTGGTGAGTTCGTCACCTTCACCGACGAAGCCCGTCTGCCGCAGGAATACCCTGCCTATCACCACACAGCGTTGCGCACTTCGTTCAAACCGTTGGAAGACGCCCTGCGCCGGGCGCTGAGCACGGTACTGCAACCCCGCGCCGTCTCGCTACCACTGGAGACGCTGGAGTACGGGGTGATGACGACCACGCTGGAAGACCGTCGCCTGATCGATCAAGCCGATTTCATTCTGGCAGTGCGCGCCAATCTTCCACCGCACACGTTGCGCCAGATGTTCGTGCAGAAGGCCAAGATCGTTTCGCTGGAATCGTTGAACGAGGCCGTGCCGTTGCAACTACCCGGTATTCCGCTGGTGCCGCTCCCCGTGGCGCCGCGAGATCTGCCCTTCCATGCGGGGTTCACCTACTTCGAGCTGGACCGTGGGGGCCCGACTTGGGCGGCCATGAAGACCTCCAACGGCTTCGGTATTCATGTCGCAGGCGAGTTCCCTGGGCTTGAACTGCAGTTCTGGGCGATCAGGAGTGAATGACATGGTAGATAACAAAACCTTCCCCAGTGATGCTGCACAGATTGAAAGTAAAAAACTGCAGACGATGATTGAGGAGTCCTTGTCTGGCGACTCACCCGCATCCGCAGAAGCTGGAGATTCCGATCAGAAAACCAAGTCAGAGCCTGTTTATGCAGGCTACGCAGCTGACCCAGACTTCCAACTGCGCGGTGGCTACGAAAACCTGATGCTGGATGCCGCTGCCCCTCTGTTCGGCCTGGTGATACGCCTGCGCACCCTGGATGCGTTGCCCAACATCAAGGACGTGCACCAGCAAGTGCGCAACCAGATCGACAACATTCGCGAGGAGATACGCCAGCACGGCTATGAACCCACTCAGTTGCTGGCGTACTCCTACGGCCTGTGCCTCTTCATCGATGAAGCAGTCATGGACAGGCCCTGGGGCAAGGCCAGCTGCTGGAGCCAGGAGCCCCTGCTCAGCATCTTCCACGACGAAACCTGGGGTGGGGAGAAAATCTTCACTGTGCTCTCGCGCCTTATGCAGGAGCCCGAGCGCTATCAGGACGTGCTCGAATTCATGTACTTCGCGCTGTGCCTGGGCCTGAAGGGCAAGTACGCCATCGCGCCGAAAGGCGAAGAGTCACTGAACGAGCTGATACACCAACTGCACGGGATCATCCGCGAACTGCGCGGCCCAGTGCCGGAATCGGTCGGCGATCCCTACACCAACGTGGCCCCGCATAACTTCCGCATGAACCGGCAATGGCCCTGGTGGAGCCCGCTGGTAATTTCCGCTCTCGCCATGGCGGTGGCCTACGGCATCTACAGCTATCGCCTGCACCTGATAACCACCGAAGTACTGGAATCGCTCAACGGCATTTTGCAGCAGTAGAAGCAGAAACCGGCGCAACTGAATTCAACGGATTAGCGAGGGTGTTACCTCGCTGACAAGCCCATCGTTTCCGATGGCCACGCCACCTTGGGTTGCGCGTGTTTTATCCACATGGACGCAGGAGAGACTGCCATGCCAACACCCGCTTACATCACGATCAATGGAGAGACACAAGGACTAATCACTGCTGGTGCATTTACCGCTGAGTCTGTCGGCAACGTTTACCAGCAAGGTCATGAAGATCAAATCCTGGCTCAGGAAATCACGCATCAGGTAACCACACCAACCGATCCACAGAGCGGTCAACCCAGCGGTCAGCGCGTACACCAGCCGTTCAAATTCACTAGTTCGCTCAATAAGGCCACCCCGCTTATGTATCAAGCGCTGGTGACAGGCGAAAGGCTGAAGATCGTCGAAGTCCTGTGGTACCGCACTTCGGCGGAAGGCAGGCAAGAGCACTTCTTCTCAACCACACTTGAAGGCGCAACTATTGTCAGCATCAACACCGTCCTCCCCCACGTTCAAGACAAGGTGAACGAGAACTACACGCAACTGGTCGAGGTTGCGATGACCTATCGGAAAATCGTCTGGGAGCACACCGCGGCCGGCACAAGTGGCTCTGATGATTGGCGCACGTACTTAGAAACAGCGGTTTGATCTAGCCGTGCTTACCGGGCAGGTAATTTCCTGCCCGGCCTTCAAGCCTTGAGTCGGCGGGACAAGGACTTCATATGCGCCAATCCGATCTGCGTTACAGTTTTCATCCCCTCGTGGGCGATGCTCAATTCGAAGTGGTGTCGTTCGAACTTCGAGAGGGTATCAGCACCCCCTTCGAATTAGAGCTGAAACTGGTCAGCTCCGAAAACGACATCGACTTCGGCCCTTTGCTCGACAAGCCCGTGCTGTTCACGATCTGGGATGGCGAACGCCCGGTACGGTACGTGCACGGCCTTGTCAGCCGTTTCAGCCAGGCTGAAAGCGGCTTCCACCGCACCTACTATCACGCGCTGGTCGAGCCCCTACTGGCACGGGCCAACCTGCGTTCGAACTGGCGCATCTTCCAGCATAAAACCGTTCCGCAAATTATCGAGCTGATGCTCAAGCGCCAGGACATCGACCAGTACGAACTACGCGCCAGCATGGAGCATCAGGTCCGCGAATTCTGCGTGCAAGCGGGCGAGACCGACCTTGCCTTCATCTCCCGACTGGCTGCTGAAGAAGGCTTCGTCTACCGCTTCGCGCACAGTGCAAAGCTGCACAAGCTGATCATCACGGATCGGCTGCAGTCCTTCGGCCTCATCAGCCATGGTGCCATCAAGACCGAAGATGAAGACGAAGGCTTCTGCGATGACAACGAGCCTGTAGGCCCTGACAGCGTGCTGTACCACGCCAACAGCGGCGGCGATCAAGCCATGCCCTGCCTGCGCCGCTTGCGCTACAGCGAGCAGGTGCGCACCGCTCGCCAGGTTCAACGCGACTACACCTTTACCAACCCGGCCTACCGCCAGGAGCACAGAGCCGCCGGGCCCTTCCTGGAGCATCAGTCCAAAAAGTACGAATACTTCGACTACCCAGGCCGCTATAAACGCGATGCCGTGGGCATACCGTTCACTGAAAACCGCATCACAGCGCTGCGCCATGATGTCCGTATTGCCGAGGTCCAGGGCGATGACGTGCGCCTGCAACCGGGGCTCAGTTTTACCCTGACTGGTCACCCGCGAGAAGACCTCAATACGCATTGGCGGGTGAACACGGTTATCCATAAAGGCCACCAGTTCACCAGCCTGCAGGAAGAAGCCGCCGGCGCCGATGCCAGCACGCGCTACGAGCAGACCGCAGTGCTGGTCCCCGGTCGGACCGAGTGGCGCCCTGCGCCATTGGATAAGCCGCGAATCGACGGGCCACACATGGCCACCGTCGTCGGCCCGAAGGGAGAAGAGATCTTTTGCGATAAGTGGGGCCGGGTCAAGGTTAGCTTCCCTTGGGATCGCGAAAGCCAGAACAACGAGTTCAGCTCGTGCTGGCTGCGCGTATCTCAAGGCTGGGCCGGTGGCAGCTGGGGCTCGATGGCCATCCCTCGGATCGGTCAGGACGTGATCATCCAATACGTCAATGGTGACCCCGACCAGCCGATGATAACCGGGCGCACCTACTGCGGTGATCAACTGCCGCCCTACGACCTGCCTGACCACAAAACGCGCATGACCATCAAGAGCCAGACCCACAAGGGGGATGGTTTCAACGAACTGCGTTTCGAGGATGAGCTGGGCAAAGAGGAAGTGTTCATCCATGCCCAAAGAGATCAGAACACCTTGGTCAATAACAACCAGTCCCTCTCCGTGGGCGTCGATCGCACCCAACAAATTGGCCAGGACGAATCGGTCGCCATTGGCCGCAATCGCCTGCGCGCCGTAAAGGCCAACGACACCCTGAAAGTGGGGGGTGGCAAAAACGACCTCATCGCAGGCGACTACGAAGTCGAAGCGGGCAACTCCTTGCGCCTCAAGTGCGGCAAGACCCTTATCGAGATGCATGCCAATGGCACGCTGAACATCACCTGCGAGACCTTCAACTTCACCGCCCAGCAGACCGGGCAGATCAACACCCTGGCGGCAAAGCTCGACCTCAACCCAACGGGTGGTTCGGCAGGCGCGGGAGCAAACGGGCGCGACAGCGGCTCACTCAAGGCCGACGTGGATGGGCATTTCGAATAGCGCTCGCACAGCCACCCTGCACTGAACTCAAAAAGGACTACCCGGATGACCCAATACCTGACACACGATGTAATCCTCAATCTGGGTGATGAAGCCCCCGAGGACTTGACGCTGAACATGCTGCGCTTTGCCAGCAGGCAGACCACGTTGGTGATAGCGCGCAGCGCTGTTGCAAACACCAAGACCCTGGATGAGGCCTTGGATGACCAATTAAACATATTACGGAAGAAGTCAAAGGCGATGACTATCACGCCCCCACAAGTGACTCGCCTTGGAAGAAATGAGCATCACGTGGAAGGCCGGGAAATGGCTATTCAGTTCATGGTCGGCGACAAGCCCAACTACCAGCTCCAGGCAACCTGCCTGATCCCCGGACAGCAACGGATGCTGGTGCTCAACTACAGCAAACCAGAACCTCTGAGTGACGACGACATCAACCACTGGCGCGCCATCAAAGACGAGCTCCGATTTGCCTGAGCCCCTTCGCGGCTCAGGACAAAGACTTTCGGATAGTTAGGAGCTTGTAGCCAATGGCGCAGACCGTTCATGCCGCCCGAATGGGCGATGCAATTCTTCATCCATCGCTTGCCGCTGAAATGATCAGCGCAGTTGCCGAGGTTGTTATCTATGCAGCGGCCACCGCAGCCGTCGCCGCAGCCATCAGCCTGGCCGTTGTCGGCACCGTAGCCACTGGCGGTGCGGCTGGATTCGCCATCGCCGCAGTCGCGGGTGTAGCAGTTGGTGCAATGAGTACCCTTTCCGTCGGCGAAGACCAGACTATCGGCGATGCCATTTCCAGCTTTTGCGACAGCCTTGGTAACAGCGTGGACTCCCCCGACCCCTACGGAAAAATCGAGAGTGGGTCAGGCAATGTTTTCATTAACAGCGAGCCCGCAGCTCGCGCGGCCGGCACCACCGGCCCACCTGGAGGCGGCGCAGCCGATGCTGATCAAGAGCAACCCTCCATCCTGGAGAACGTTGGTTCCATGGCCATGGCTGCGGTGCCTTATCTAGTCCCGTTCGTGGGGCTGGGGATGGCGATACGTGACATCTTCAACCCGCCAGTGACCACGCCGGCCGCCCCAGGTTCAGCATCCAAGGAAGAAGACAAGATCACCTGCTCCCGCCACACACCGCTGCCCGACAACTTCATTGCGCAAGGCTCGGACAGCGTATTTATCAATGGCCAACCCGCAGCCCGCTCAGGCGACAAGACCACCTGCGACGCCACGATTGATGTGAATGAAAACGTATCGCCCAATGTACGCATTGGTCGCGGTACGGCGACGGTCCGGGATATTCGCAACGGCAAGAGCAAGATTGCGATGTTTACCGGGATTATTGCGGGGATGCTGGTTTCACGGAGAATCAGGCTGCCCCGTAGACGCCCCACAACCGCACCGGTACCAAGACCCAAATCCAAAAGTTGCCCATACAAGGGTAGCCCCGTGCTCGTTTCCGCGGGTAGCAAGGTCCTTGTAGGCTCCGAGGAAATCGACTTCAGCCTTCCCGGCTTGGTGGGTATTGAATGGGCACGAAGCTACGACAGCAATGATAGACGTCCCGATGGCCTATTAGGCATGGGATGGAGCGTACCGTATGAGGTTGAGCTCGTACGTGTGCCACATCCCCATGGGGGTGAACTGTGGATTTACATTGACGAGGAAGGTAACCGACTGGAACTGGGCCGCCTCAGCGCCGGTGACGCTTTCGTCAGTGTAGTGGACGGCTTGGCCTTCTTTCAGCTGGAGGACGGTCAGACTGTTGTCGAAGATATCAATGAAGGGCTTTATCGGGTCTTCGATACCGACCCGCTGAACCCGAAACGCTCACGGCTGATCAGGCTCGGCGACCGCAATCTCAATTGCATAGACCTGCTGTACGACGAACAAGGGCGCCTGAAAGCCCTCTATGACAAGTACGGCCAAACGGTCGTGCAGCTTCATTATGACGCCAGGCATTCCCGACGGGTCAGAGACATATCGCGGGTGTTGCTGAAGGGCGGCGGAACACCGACTGTAGAACACAGCGAACTGCTGGTTAGCTATCGCTACACCGACAGCGGGCAACTGCACGAGGTACTGGATGCGACGGAGCAACGGGTCCGCCGCTTCACTTACACCCCCGAGGGCTATCTCAATAGCCATCAACTGGCTAGCGGTGCTGTCCGTGAATACGAATGGGCTCGCTTCGACACTCCCTCAAAGCGCCCTACTCCCAAGCGCTTAGACGGTACGCCCTACCGCTTGCCACCGCTGCTGGAACCCCAACCCGATCACGAGTGGCGGGTGATTCGCCACTGGGGCAGCGATGGTGAAGAGTACCGGTTCGAGTACAACCTGGAAGACGGCGAAACCCTCGTCACGGACAACCTCGGCC
This sequence comes from Pseudomonas sp. NPDC012596, assembly GCF_042902325.1. NCBI lineage: Bacteria > Pseudomonadati > Pseudomonadota > Gammaproteobacteria > Pseudomonadales > Pseudomonadaceae > Pseudomonas > Pseudomonas sp. NPDC012596. Next base: position 201,007 of record NZ_JBIBEB010000010.1, read on the forward strand.
GCCGTGATCACTACTACTGGGGCCCACTGTACGAGGTCTATAAACACATCGATCCGCTCGGCAATTGCTGGCAAGAGGAGACCGTCGCCGGCCAACTGCTGAAAAGCATCGACCCACAAGGAGGCGAATGGCGCTACAGCTACGATGATGTCGGCCGCCTGATCGAAACCCGCGATCCCCTCGGCCGTAGCGAACACATCAAATACTTGCGACATTGGGCATTGCCGGTCCAGGTCACCGATACAGGCGGGCGGGCTCGGCAATACGGCTACGACAACCACGGCAACCTGCTTTGGCAGCAAGACCCGCTGGGCCGCAAAACACACTATCAGTACAACCCAGAAGGCCGCGTTACCCAGATCACTGATGCCCTCGAAAAGAACAAGTACCTGAGTTGGAACACCTGCGGTCAGTTGCTCAGCTACCGCGACTGCAGCAATGCCCTGACGCTGTATCACTATGACGCCCATGGCCGCTTGCGCGAAAGCATCAACGCCCGGGGCGAACATACCCACTTTCGCTATGACGCACGTGGTTATCTGGTAGAAAGCGAACGCCCGGACGGTCGCATCGATCGCTATGAAATTGACGTCGCTGGTCAACTGACGCGCTACATCGACCCTGCGCAAAAAAGCCTGCAGTTCCGCTACAACCGCAGCGGCCGGTTAGTCGAGCGTACGGATGCCATGGGTTACAGCGTGAAGTTCCGCTACGACGCCTATGGTCGGTTACTGCAACTCACCAACGAGAATGACGAGTCATACCGCTTCGGTTGGGATGAACTGGACCGGCTGGTCGCGCAACAGGACCTGGATGGCAGTGGCCGCCTCTATGCCTACAACGTGCTGGATGAGGTCACTCGTCTTACCCATGTGCCCTCGCCTGACGAACAGCCGCCACTGTCCGACAACGCTCCGCCGACACGCACGACCGCCATCCGCCATGACTTCGAGCGCGACGCAATCGGCCGTCTTCTCTGCAAGCGCACTGAAGATGGCACCACCGACTACGGCTACGACGCTGCCGACAATCTGCTGTCCATCACCTTCACGGACAACAAAGGAGAACAACAGCAACTCGACTA